>JBBACU010000226.1:0-4261 GCA_041656815.1 Proteiniphilum sp. | reverse complement strand
CGGCAATCTTCTCAGCGGCGGTGCCTGCCCCGCTGGAGATAATGGCTCCCGCGTGCCCCATCTGTTTTCCCGGCGGTGCCTGCTGCCCGGCAATAAATACGGCGACCGGTTTCGTGACATGCTCTTTGATATAGGCGGCTGCCTGCTCTTCCGCGTCGCCCCCGATCTCGCCGATGAGCGCGATGGAGTCGGTGTCGGGATCGTTCTCGAACATCTCCAACAACTCTTGGTAATAGAGACCCACCACCGGGTCGCCCCCGACACCCACGGCGGTGGATTGCCCCATGCCGCTCTCGGTGAGGTTATACACCACTTCATAGGTCAACGTGCCGCTCCGGCTGATCACGCCGGTGCCCCCTCCCTTGAAGATCATGGTGGGCATGATCCCCACCAGGCTCTTTTCCGGGGAAATCAGCCCGGGGCAGTTGGGGCCAATCAAGTGGGCTCCCTTGCTCTTGATAAAATGGTGGGCCGTGACCACGTCGAGCGTGGGGACTCCTTCCGTGATGCAAATAATAAGCTGGATGCCGGCATCGGCCGCTTCCATCATCGCGTCTTTCGCGAACGGTGCCGGCACGAAAATAACGGAGGTGTCGGCACCGGTTTCTTGCACGGCCTCTTTCACCGTGTTAAACACCGGGATGCCATCTACCTGTTCACCCGCTTTGCCGGGAGAGGTGCCGCCCACTACCTTTGTCCCGTAACTTTTCATCTTCGAGGCATGGAATCCCCCATCGCGCCCGGTGATCCCTTGTACGATCAGCCGCGTGTTATTGTCTATCAGGATACTCATCGTGTTGTTATTTCAGTGTTAATTTTTACTTGCTAATCTTACCGCTTTCCGGGTGGCTTCGCCCATCGTTTCGGCCACGTGGAAATGGGTGCCTTGGAGCAGGGCGCGTCCCTCTTTCTCGTTGGTTCCGGTGAGGCGTATTACGATAGGCACGTTCGTTTTAACCTGCTCAAATGCCTCCAGCAACCCCCTTGCCACGTCGTCGCAACGGGTGATGCCGCCAAAAATATTGATCAGGACCACCCTCACGTTTTTGTCGCTTAGCAGCAACTTCATCGCTTCGATTACCTTGGTGGGGTTGGAGCTTCCGCCGATATCAAGGAAATTGGCGGGGTTGCCGCCGTACAGTTTGATCATGTCCATGGTGGCCATGGCCAAGCCGGCCCCGTTGACCATGCAGCCTATCTCGCCGCCCAGGTTCACGTAGCTAAATCCCTTGCTTTTGGCCCCCTGTTCCTTTTTCTCCTCTTCGGTGGGTTCATTGAGCGCGGCAATCTTGGGGTGACGGTACAACGCGTTATCGTCGAACGTCATCTTGGCGTCGATCGCGATGATGTTGCCCTCCTCGGTCAATACCAACGGGTTGATCTCGGCCAACGACGCGTCGGTGCTAACAAAAAGCTTGTACAGCTTCTGAAAGATCGAGGCGATTTGACGCACCTGCTTGATGTCGCTTACAAGCTTGAACGCGGCCTCTCGGGCCAAATAGTCGGGCACGCCCACCGACGGATCGATCTCGAACTTGTGGATCTTCTCGGGAGTAACACGGGCCACCTCCTCGATGTCCATGCCGCCCTCTTTGCTGATCATGAGCAGGGTGGATTTTGAATTCCTGTCGATCACGTAACTCGCGTAGTACTCTTCGGCAATGTTAACTGCTTGCCCAACAAGAACGCGGTCTACCGTGAAGCCTTTAATATCCATTCCCAAGATAGACGCGGCATGCTTGCGGAGCTCGATCTCGTCGTGCGCCAACTTCACGCCACCCGCCTTCCCCCTGCCGCCGGTGTGCACTTGCGCCTTAACGATTACTTTGCTGGAATCTAACCGGTTGTACGCGACGACCGCGTCATCCACCGATCGGCATACCTCGCTCTTGTCTACAGGGATGCCATACGTTGCAAACATCTCCTTTGCCTGATATTCATGAACCTTCATACGATTAATAATTTACTTTCTTGTGGGTATATCGAATCTTAATGATTAAAACAACCATCCGCGGCAACATGAAAGCGCGCGGGACGTGAAGTTTTAATCATGCCGACTTCATGGAACACTCTACTATTTGTTATTTCAGCAATCAAGATACTAAAGCGAAATTAAGATTTTATCGGAAATAAAATGCTATGATAAGCAAACGCCTAATTCATGTAAATTGTTTATCCAATGAGACGAAAACCGCTGTTTATACCTTATTATCTGGCCTTGTCGATTCTCGCTTCTTACTTTTCCGGATCCGGCAAACTTGAAACCTGCCGGGTTCGAGAAAAAGTGCGTAGGGCACTTGAAAAACAAATATATGTAAAAACCGCAAAATAAAGGCGCCCAACGGCTGGGATACGTTAACAGTTTCCGTTATCTTTGCCGCTTCTTTGGGCTAACCTTCTTCGCCTGAACGAGTGCGCGAGTTAAAGGGTGGGTCGCGATGATAATGCCGGCCTTCTATAATGGGGAGATCCCCTGCCTTTCGCGAGTGGTTATAGAGCTAAATACAAGACAATATGAGTAAATACCAACCTTCCGCTAACCGCGGGTTTATACGTTTTATTGAAAAAGGGGGCAATGCCTTGCCGCACCCCGCCATCCTCTTCGCGTTATTTGCCTTAGCTACCTTGCTGGTATCTGCCGTGGGATACGGGTTAAACTGGTCGGGCATTCACCCGGCCACCGGGGAACCGGTGCAGGTAGTTAACCTGTTGTCGAAGGAGGGGCTCCACCGCGTGTTGTTGGGAATGGTAAGCAGTTACACCGGCTTCGCGCCGCTGGGCATCGTGATGGTGGCTATGTTGGGTATCGGGGTGGCCGAGAGCAGCGGGCTGATATCCACGGGTGTGAAAGCGCTCCTGGTGAAAGCACCTCCCAAGATTATCACCATGATGGTGGTGTTTACCGGGATCTTGTCTAACGTGGCTTCCGACGTGGGGTATATCCTGATTATTCCCTTGGCGGGCACCATCTTCCATTCGCTGGGGAGGCATCCCATGGCAGGGATGGCCGCGGCCTTCGCCGGCGTGAGCGGCGGGTTCAGCGCGAACATCCTTATCGGTACCATCGACCCGCTATTGGCAGGCCTGTCAACCGAAGCGGCACGAATCATCGATCCCGATTACTACGTGATGCCTACCGCGAATTATTACTTCATGTTTGCTTCTACTTTTATAATCACCTTATTGGGTACCTGGGTGGCCGAGAAATGGGTGGAACCCCGGCTCGGAAAGTACACCGGGAACGTGGAGCCGGAGGCTATCTCGGAACTCACTCCCCTCGAGCGGAAGGGATTGCGCCGGACCGGGTGGGCTGCCCTCGCTTGGCTGGCCATTATCCTCCTCGGGGTGTTGCCGGATAACGGGTTCCTGAGAGGGCCGGACAATTCGGTACTGCACTCTCCCCTGTTAAGGGGCTTCATCGCTTTTCTTTTCCTGATCGGGGCCACGCTGGGCATCGTGTACGGGTACACGGTGGGCAAGTTCAAGAACTCGGCCGACGTGATCGAGGGGATGAACAGCAGCTTCAAATCGCTCGTCTCCTTCCTTGTACTGGTGTTCTTCGCGGCGCAGTTCGTGGCTTGGTTCCAGTGGAGCAACCTGGGCGTGCTGCTGGCCATCAACGGGGCCGAACTGTTGCAGGAAATCAACATCGGGTTAATCCCGCTCGTGATCTTGTTCATTATTTTTTCCGCTTTTATCAACCTGTTCATGGGTAGCGCCTCTGCCAAGTGGGCCATTATGGCGCCCGTCTTTATCCCGATCTTCATGCTGTTGGGTTACTCGCCCGAGATGTCGCAGGCGGTATACCGGGTGGGAGACAGCGTTACCAACGTCCTTACCCCCATGATGAGTTATTTCGCACTTATCATCGTCTATTTCCAGAAGTACGATAAGAAAGCCGGGTTTGGTACCATCGTGGCCAACATGATCCCTTTTTCCATCGCCTTCTTTATCGGGTGGACCCTGTTTTTAATCCTGTGGATCATCCTGGGGCTCCCCTTAGGACCCGAGGCTCCGCTCTTCTATGGAACGGGACAGGTTTGACGTTGAAGGACGTGTCATCCAAGAATAAAATTTAACTATCTCGCGGGGGTAGACTTCAAATTGAACAGTTGGAACAGGAACATAAACCTTTCCCGAAACGGAGGCGGGTACGTGGGGTTGCGTTACACCTATTATTTCCCGAACTATAGCCGCAAGCACGCTTTCTTAGATGGAAGTATGCACATGGTCACGCTGACTTTTGGCGGGTTCGGTCGCC
>JBBACU010000225.1:0-4267 GCA_041656815.1 Proteiniphilum sp. | reverse complement strand
GGTTGAGCCCACGGAGGAGAACCTATCGGCGTGGTTCAAAGCAGGGGTTACTTGCGTGGGCATGGGATCAAACCTTTTCCCCAAAGAGGTATTAAAAAACGGGGAGTGGCATAAAATCACCGAACTATGCCGAAGCTGCCTCTCGATCGTGAAAAAATATATCGACCAAAGGTAAACTGAAAATAAAATAAAACAAATCAACGAGAATCATGAGTAGTCTACAACAAAGAAGTGCAAAAATGACCAATCACCGATGGACAATTTGCTCCATGCTGTTTTTGGCAACCACTGTCAATTACTTGGACCGACAGGTATTATCCCTCACGTGGGCCGATTTTATCGCACCAGAGTTTCACTGGTCGAACAGCGATTACGGAACCATTACCGGCCTGTTTTCTCTTTTTTACGCGGTGTCGATGCTCTTTGCAGGGAAATTTATCGACTGGATTGACACGAAGAAAGGGTTCCTGTGGGCAATTGGGGTTTGGTCTGTGGGGGCAGTTCTACACGCTTTCGCGGGATTAGTCACGTCAGGAGTTGTTGCCGGGGTATGGACAACCAGTTTTTTAGGAGCTCGTGAAGCCATAGGCACCGTTGGAGATATCTCTCTCGTGGTATCGGTGAGCGTTACCCTGTTTATCTTTGCCCGGCTGGTATTAGCCATAGGTGAAGCGGGCAATTTCCCGGCAGCCATCAAGGCCACCGCCGAATACTTTCCTAAAAAGGACAGGGCATACGCGACCAGCCTGTTTAACTCGGGTGCCCAGATAGGGGCATTGCTTGCCCCGTTGACCATTCCGTTTATTGCCAAGGCGTGGGGATGGGAAATGGCTTTTATCGTGATCGGGGCCCTCGGGTTCGTGTGGATGGGATTTTGGGTATTCCTATACGATAAACCCGAGAAAAGCAAAAGAGTAAACGAGACGGAACTGGCATACATCAACCAGGACGATGCTATTGAATTGGCGACTACCGCGCCGGAAATCCAAAATGCCGGAAAGAAAGTCACCTTTAAGCAAGCATTCAAATACAAGCAGACGTGGTCATTCGCGGCAGGTAAATTCCTCACCGACGGCGTGTGGTGGTTCTTGTTGTTCTGGGTGCCGGCATACCTGAGTTCGGTGTACGGGTTGGATTCTACACAGAGCGCCCCTCACGTATTCGTGGTATACGCCATATCCATGATCTCTGTCTTCGCGGCAGGATATTTCCCCGCGTACTTCATGAAAAAGAAAAAGATGGATCCCTACCAAGGGCGTATGCGAGCCATGCTTTTATTTGCATTTTTTCCCGTTGTTATTTTATTTGCCCAACCACTAGGCGAGATATCCGTCTGGTTACCGGTAATTTTAATCGGTATTGCGGCAGCCGCGCACCAGTCTTGGTCGGCCAACATTTTCACTACCGTGAGCGATATGTTTCCCAAGCATGCCGTTGCGACCATCACCGGTATCGGAGGCATGGCCGGCGGGATAGGCTCGTTAATCATTAACCAGAGTTCCGGAATCCTGTTCGATTACACGGCCAATGTAAACCTGAAGTTCATGGGATTTGAAGGCATTGAATCGGGGTACTTCATCGTGTTCTGTATCTGCGCTTTTGCTTACCTCATTGGTTGGAGCATCATGAAAACCCTCGTACCAAGATATCAGCTCATCACTGATATGTAATTTTCTCCTAAATGATGACAAGCGGGTGCCGGCAAGGAATTGTCCGGCACCTTTTTTGTGTCTATCTTGGCGCGGGGATAAAGATCGGAGGATTACTGGTAATGATACCTGTGCAGGGGCGGCTTGTTAAATTCCTTAAGATATTCCGTGGGCGAATGCTTGGTGGTGCGTTTGAATTGCCTGTTGAAGTTGGAAATGTTGTTGAACCCGCATTCATAGCAAATCTCGGTGATGGTCAACCTCCCTTCTAGCAATAACTTGCAGGCATAATTGATACGCAAAGAGTTGATATACTCGGTGCACGTTTTACCCGTCTTGGTGAGAAAAAACCGGCAGAAGGCACTTTGATTCATCCCCGCCACCCCGGCTATCTCCTTCAATGTCAACTGACGATTGTACTCCCTTTTGATAAAGGATAATACTTTTACCAGTCTCGCGTCTGCTTCTATAAACTCCGACGTCGATTCCGAATCCTCGCGGTTTAGCAGGGATATTTTATTGGTCGTGCTCATCAAGGATAAAATCTGCAAACACTCCAATAAAAGGGGAAGGCCGCTTAAATCAAGAGCCCTTACTATCTTAGTCCGGATACGCTGATTTGCGTTTTTATGGAAGTAAATCCCTCTTTTCGATTTCAGGAGCAAATTTTTGATGTTGTTAAATTCCGGGTAGTTGTTGATAGCGTGGTCGAAAAAATCACCGGAAAACTGGAGAGTAACGGCATGCACCCGTAAGTTCTTATCGTTTTTATAATACTCCGGAGCACTGCGATACATGTGTTGAAGTGAACTCCCTAATAATACCAAATCTCCAGCAGAATAGGGCTGGATACTATTTCCCACGAAACGGGTGCCCGTGCTTTTAAGGATGTATACAATTTCATACTCGTTATGGAAGTGTAACGGGAATTTAAAGTAATCGTAATCACACCATTTAATTTTAACGGGTGAGCCCCTATCAAGGTTCAAGTTTTCATGTAATAACCGATTCGACATACTTTTATTTTTAATTGGGTGTATCCGCAAAAATAGTACATATTACTGCATACTACAGCATGGATTCCGAAAAAATATGCATTTCCTGATAAAAAACATTCCAATGGGGCAAGGATGTTACGTGTTAACTCAACCACTTATCCCTAAAATAGCACCTCGCAAAAAAAATACATCCATATGCAAATACAACATCCTTTTTTAACATTCTGAATCTATATTTTTGTCCTATAAGTAACAATAGATTTACACTTGCAAAATTTTTGACATCATTCCAATGAAAAGAAAGTTTGAAATAATAAACCCCGATCTAGCATTAAGCCCCATGACAGGTATGACAAGGGGGCATTATATCGATTTGGCAAAATTTCTGCTCGAGGGAGCCTTTTCCCATGTTGATTCCATGGATCAGCACATGAGTTTTCCCATCGTGCCAGGCAAAACCTACCCCCAGCCAAACGCCCCGGAATGGCGCCACCGGGCAGCTGATTTCGAGGCGTTGGAACGGACATTCACATTAGCAGGCCCGCTGATACATGTTGATCCCGAGACAACGATCAAAGGAATAAACCTGAGGGATTATTACTCTCTGCATTTTTACAGGGCATTTACTCCCGGCCACCCCAACTCAATACCGCTTCCCGAAGAGCTGCCCGACTCGAATTACCAGTTTACCTGCGAATTTGGAGGACTGTTCAAAACACTGCTCTTGATGCCGGATACTATCTGGACACATTACACGGAGGAGCAAAAAAACAACATGGTCGAGTGCATCTCGAAATGGGCGCACCACCGGACTACCCAGAACAACTGGCGAATTTTTAATATAGCTGCCCTCTCTTTCCTGAAGAAACAGGGGTACGAGATTGACGATGAACTGCTAAAAAGCCATTTACTGTGGATCGCCTCCTACCACTCAGGGAACGGGTGGTATTTGGAGCAAACGTATAATTATTACTCGATCAGCCTTTTTATTGTTTACACCACCATATGGAACCGGACGTTTGGAGACGAATATTATCCCGAGATTGCCGCGATCATCGAGCGATCCGCGCAACAACTCATGAAGTCGTTACCCAGCTTTTTTGGCCGGGATGGATATATAAACATGTGGTCGCGGAGCATCTGTTACCGGACTTGGGTTTCGGGGGCTTTCCCGGTCTCTTTCATGTTGAAAAACCCTAACTTACTAGATCCGGGATGGGCCAGACGCCTCTGTTCTGGTTCCCTCCTACAGTTCGTTACCCGGGAGGATTTTTATTACAATGAAATTCCGAGCTTGGGCTTTTATGGACAACGAGAATACATGGTGCAGAACTACAGCTGCGCGGGAAGTCCATTTTTAATGTTCTTGCCTTTTATCTGCTTGGCGCTTCCCGAGGATTCGCCCTTCTGGACAGCGAAGGAAAACGATGGCCTCTGGGAGGAACTAGGCGACAATTCCAATAAACTGCTACTCGAGAACCCGGGGCTTCTCTTGGTTAATCATGGGAAAACGGGAACATCAGAAATCATCCCCGGCAAGGTGTATTATGACGATCCCAACTATTCAAAACTTGCCTATAATACGCATTTTGCATGGGAGGACCATAATCCTGACGGAGG
>JBBACU010000224.1:0-4292 GCA_041656815.1 Proteiniphilum sp. | reverse complement strand
AAGAAAAAAATAAATTAATCGTATGAAACGAGCATTAAAATCATTAAACGCAAGAACATGATTAAAGCGAGTTCCATACGATACATTTGAAAATCAATAATTTTAATCGTATGAAAAAGACACTTCTTCTCGCGGGATTCATACTATCCCTCACGATCGCCGCCCAAGAGCGGCCCGCTCCCCAGCCGGCACCCGACACCTTCGAAAAGTTTAACGTGGGCATGGCCGGTTACACGTTTGTTCATTTTGATCTCGATAAAACATTGGAGATCATGGATCGCACCGACGTGCGCTACCTATGCATCAAGGATTTCCATTTGCCTTTTAACAGTACCGACAAGGAAATTGCCGATTTCCATGCCAAGTTGGGCAGCAAAGGCATCACCGGCTACGCGGTGGGGCCCATTTACATGCGTTCCGAGAAAGAGGTCGACGACGCGTTTGAATACGCGAAGCGCGTGGGCGTGAAGCTGATCGTGGGAGTCCCCAACTACGAACTGTTGCCCTACGTGGACCAGAAAGTGAAAGAATACGACTTCCGTTACGCGATTCACCTGCACGGGCCCGACATCGACCTGTACCCCGATGCCGACGACGTGTGGGAAAACGTGAAGGACTTGGACCCGCGTATCGGCATGTGCCTCGATATCGGGCACGATACCCGCAACGGCAAGGACCCGGTAGAGGACCTGAAAAAATACCATTCGCGCGTTTTCGATGTCCATATCAAGGACGTGACCGGGAATACCAAAGCCGGATACTCGGTGGAGATCGGGCGAGGCATCATCGACATCCCTGCCTTCGTGAAAATGCTTCGCGAAGTAGGATACGAGGGAGTCTGCAGCCTGGAACACGAACGAGACATGAAGGACCCGTTCTTGGGAATTGCCGAATCCATCGGCTATTTCAGGGGAGTGATCGCCTCCACGAAAAACGAATAAAGCAACTTTTTTTATTGATCGTCAATCCCTATCTTTGCCCCCGCTTCGGGAGAACAAGTTTTCTTACTTGAAAGAACGCGAAAACAGACGAAGATATGGATGCTAAACGAAAAGACGATCCCGGCCGATGGCGGGTGCTCGAAAGCGAGTACCTGCACAACCGCCCGTGGCTCACGGTACGCCGGGAGACCTTGCAGATGCCCAACGGAACGGTGGTGCCGGAGTATTACGTGCTGGAATACCCCGATTGGGTAAACATCATTGCCATCACCAAAGAGAAGCAGTTTATCTTGGTGAAACAATACCGCCCCGGTATCGGCGCCACCTGCGTTGAGCTGTGTGCCGGTGTTTGTGAAAAGAGCGATGCTTCGCCCCTGATTTCGGCGCAACGGGAACTGATGGAAGAGACCGGCTACGGGGGAGGAGAATGGCGCGAGTTCATGCGCGTGGCTCCCAACGCAAGTGCCGCGAATAACTTTTCCTACTGCTTTATCGCTGAAAACGTGAAAAAAATGGGAGAGCAAGCGCTGGACGCCTCCGAGGAACTCACCGTGCATCTCTTCTCGTTCGAGGAAGTAAAAGAATTGCTCGAAGAGGGGAAAATTATCCAGGCGACCATGGCGGCGCCCCTGTGGAAGTATATTGCCGTGCGCGATACACGAACGAGCCTATGATTACCACCATCATTATCCTATTCACCGTCCTTCTTTCCATCCGGGCATTCAAGGACAACGCGTTGATGAGCAACTTGATTTTTCATCCCCCCGCGGTAAGACAGGGCGGATGGCATCGCTTATTCACGTACGGGGTGGTTCATGCCGATTACCCACACCTGATCTTTAACATGTTCACGCTCTACTTCTTCGGCATGGACATCGAGCGGGCATGCAAGTCGGCCCTCGGGGAAAGCGCGGGATCCGTCTGTTATATCCTGTTATACCTGTCCGCCCTGCTGGTATCGATCCTCCCCACCTACTTCAAGCACAAGGACAACGCGTCGTACTACGGGTTAGGCGCCTCCGGGGCTGTCTCCGCGGTCATCTTCGCCTATATGCTGGTCAACCCGATGAATTTCATGGGAATCCTCTTTATCCCGATCTTCCTTCCGGCCTTCCTTTTCGGGATAATTTTCCTGTTGATTTCCTTAGCGCTCGATAAAAAACAGACGGGCGGCATCAACCACTCGGCACACATTACCGGGGGCATTTACGGCATCCTGTACATGGTGGTGATCTTTTTTGTTTTAACCGACATCAACCTTGTTCAATCCTTCATCGGAAAGATCCGGATCGACTCCTTGTCGGATCTCATTCGCGTCGGATTTTAAGCCCCTTTCCGCGAAAAGCAGTACTTTTGCATTAAATTATTCTTACACGAGATGGATACACCCGCGCTTTACCTGATTCCCGTTTTACTGGGGGAAGCCCCCCTCGAAGAGGCGATCCCTTCCTACAACATCGAGGTAGTTTCCCGATTGAAATACTTTATCGTGGAGAACCTGCGGTCGGCCCGCCGTTTTCTAAAGAAATGCAATCCCGCTATCGATATTGACGCGCTTACCTTCTTCGAGTTGAACAAGCAAACCGACCGGAACCGGATTGGCAGTTACCTGCTGCCCATGAAGTCGGGCGAGAGCGTGGGGGTAATTTCCGAAGCGGGCTGTCCCGCCGTGGCCGATCCCGGCGCGGAGGCAGTGTCCATCGCGCAACAGGAGGGGTACAAGGTTGTCCCGCTGGTCGGCCCCTCCTCCATCCTGATGGCCCTGATGGGATCCGGTTTCAACGGGCAAAGCTTCGCTTTTCACGGCTACCTGCCCATTGACGCGGGCGAACGGGCAAAAAAGCTGAAACAACTGGAAACACGGGCATACAGTGAAGACCAGACCCAACTCTTTATCGAAACACCCTACCGTAACCAGAAACTGGCAGAGGACATCCTCCGGCAATGCAATCCCAGAACGCGGCTTTGCATCGCGATGAATATCTCGCTCCCCGACGCGTTCATCGTTACCCGGAGCGTGAAAGCATGGAAAGGAAAACTGCCCGACATGCACAAGAAACCAACCGTCTTCCTGATCTATAAAGGATGAAATAGTAAAGAATATTCTTGACTATTACCCTGTTATTCATTATCTTCGCGAGTATCGCTTAATATGTAAGACGCGTTAACAAAAGACAGGTTATGGGACAGATTGTATTGAAAATTGACGAGCTTGTGGCCCAAAAGTGGGACACCCTATCTTTGGAACAAAGAGAGCGGCTTACTTGGCAATTCGAGGAGTTGGTTTTACAGCTATTTTCAGACGCGGAAAAGAGTGACTCCATAAAAGAAACAATAAATGAGCCTTCAACCACTTATAAAGCCACCGCGAAGAAAGAAAGGGAAAAAAATGATATTTCCAAGTCCCAAGAGACACCCTTAACCAAAGAAGAACAGGAACTCAGGGTACAAAAAGTACGAGAATTTTTCAAGAATTTTTCTGCTGACTTCACTGGCTACAAATTTGATCGCGATGAGGCCAATGAGAGATAAGATATTCGTAGATTCCAATGTGTGGCTGTATATGGCGAATAATGATTCGCCTGAGAAGAAATCCATTAGTCTAAATTTGCTAAACAGGGATACTTATACCTCTCCACAAGTGCTCTTTGAGTGTATCAATGTATGTCGGAAAAAGTTAAAATTAAACTCTGAAATAGCTTTCTCCTTTGCCGAAAATTTACTGCAGGTAAACAAATTGATTGAAGAAAATGCGAATATCGTATATACAGCATTGCAATTATGTCGCCAAAATAGCTTCCAGCCTTTTGATGCTAAAATTGTTGCCACTGCACTGGAAGCGGGCTGTAATACTCTCTATTCCGAAGACATGCACCATGGCTTGTTAGTTAACAACTCCTTGCGTATCATTAACCCGTTTGTTTAACCAAGTTCCTCTGTTGACTTTACCGTGCAATAACCGGGTATTCATTGACGGGTTGAAACTTTTTGCTTAATTTTGTACGGTATATCCAAAGCTGAAATGATCATCAAACATAACGTACAACTACAACCCTACAACTCTTTCCGCACGAAGGCGTTGGCCAAGATATTTTGCGAACCCCGCACGACCGATGAACTTATCGAGGTGATCAAAACCCATCCCGATGAAAAGAAATTGATCTTGGGGGCAGGATTCAACCTGTTCTTCACGAAGGATTTCGACGGGCTGGTCATTAAACCGGTGATGGAAGAGATAACCACTCTCGGGGAAGATAGCGAGCACGTGGAGATCGAGGCAGGGGCCGGTATCGAGTGGGACTCGTTGGTGGAGCGTTGCGTCGCCCGCGGATACGCGGGCATCGAGAACCT
>JBBACU010000223.1:0-4361 GCA_041656815.1 Proteiniphilum sp. | reverse complement strand
TCGCTGTCCTCTATTGCGGCACCAACGGGCTCCTCAAGGAGGTTCCCCTGGAAAAAGTGCCCCAGTTCGAGAAAGAGTTCCTAACATCGCTGGAAGCGAGCTACCGTCACGATGTGCTCGACCCGTTGAAAAAGGGAGAGCTGGACGACCGCATCGCGGCTATCCTCGAGAAGGTAGCCGAAGACACGGTAGCCACCCTGAAACAATAACACGGCATGGCACGACTCAAAGAGATAAAAAGCAGGCTCCAGTCGGTGCAATCCACACGGAAGATTACATCGGCCATGATGATGGTCTCCTCTGCCAAGCAGAAGAAGGCGGAACGGGTCATCCAGCACCTGCGTCCCTATGAACGCACGCTGCAGCGAATCCTGCAACCACTCCTGAACGGGGAAGAAAGAGAGGGGCTCCCCTCCCCTTACATGGAGAAACGGCCCGTTAAACGAGTAGCCATCGTCGCTTTTTCATCCAATACCGGGCTGGCAGGACGGTTCAATGACGCCGTGGGGGACAAGCTGGAAGAGACAATCAACGACTACCACTCCCTCGGTAAAGAGAATATCTTTCTCTACCTCGTGGGCGAAAAGGTAACCAAGGCCGCGCGCACCATGGGATTCGAACCGACAGAGGAGTACGCTGCCATCGCGGAGAAACCGCATTATACAGACAGCCGCCGGATAGCAAAGAAGCTTATGAAGCTGTTCCTAAACAAGAAAATCGACCGGGTAGAAATCATCTACCACCACTTCCAAAGCACTCGAACGCAACTGTTAACGCGGGAAACGCTCCTTCCCATCGGCTTCAGTGACTTGGAAAAAGAGGCATCTAAAAGCAGCCCTGTCGACGTGGAGTATATTATCGAGCCGGATAAGGATAGCCTCCTCGCTCACCTGGTTCCCAAGGTACTTCAAGTTAAACTGTTCGCCGCTCATGTCGACTCCGTCACGTCGGAGCATGCCGCGCGAGTGATCGCGATGCAGATCGCCACGGATAACGCGGACGACCTCGTGGAAGAGCTTAGGTTAGAATACAATAAGTTGCGGCAACAATCCATCACCAACGAACTGCTCGATATCATGGGCGGCACCATCGGAAGGTAATAGCCCCTCCTATCATTCAATCGGCATGAGCACCTCAAACAGGCTCTATAACGTTTTATTAATGCTTTCAATGTAATCAAGCAGCTCTTCCCTTCCCTGCTTCTTCTCGGAGGAGGTCACGAAAACAGGAGGAAGCTCCTCCCACGTCTCCAGTAATTTCTCCTTGTAGGCATTGATATTCAGCCCCACGCGTCCCGCGCTCGATTTGTCGGCCTTGGTAAAGACAATCGAAAACGGCACCCCGCTCTCTCCCAACCACTCCATGAACTCGAGGTCTATCTCCATCGGCGCGTGACGAGAGTCCACCAGCACGAAGAGGTTAGTCATCGCCTCCCGCTCCAGGATGTAATCCTCGATAATCTCCCTGATCTTCTCTCTTCCCTCTTTGCCCCTTCTCGCGTAGCCATATCCCGGCAAGTCCACCAGGTACCACTCGTTATTAATCAAAAAATGATTGATCAACAATGTTTTACCGGGTGTAGAAGAGGTCATCGCCAGCCCCTTCCGGTTGGTCAGCATGTTGATGAGCGACGACTTCCCCACGTTCGACCGGCCAATAAAAGCGTACTCCGGTTTCCCGTCCGCCGGGCACTTCCGGTAGTCGCTATTGCTTATCACGAATTCAGCACTCTTTATAATCATAATTTCAAAATTTTATTCCGGTAAATGTACAACTAAATATAAGATATTTAACTATTTCGTGGGCACCCGTCCGATGAAATAGGCGTAATCTGATAAGGTTTTTCAATTTTGCCGTAGCATGGAGAAATAATGTACTCCTGAACATAACTAGTTCTTATCAGATAGCCAATAAAGCGGTAACGGGTCACGAAATAGTGTCAATCGCGATATTTAGTTGTACATGCTAAATGCCATCCTATGCAATAGCGTTACGTACCGTTAAATTCTACTTCTTACCGCGGGGCGCAACGAGATCGCCCAAAGCCCCAGGCCGGTCAACAGCCCGTTCATCAGTAACAACTCGTACCCCACGCGGTAACCAAACAGCCGCATCATCCCCCACTCGATCAGGAAGCAGAGCACCGGCGCGGCGATGGCCACGAACGGCACGTACCGGTCCGTCGGCTTCACTTTGCTGTAAAGCCCGAAGAAATAGAGCCCCAACAGCGGCCCGTAGGTATAAGAGGCCAGCTTGTAGATGGCGGTGATAATGCTGTCGGAGCCAATCGCCTCGATCAGCAGAATGATAAGTATAAACGCGACGCTCACCCCCACGTGCACCCGGCGGCGTATAGCAATATCCCTTTTCTCCTGCTCCTTGGTCCTCGATACCGCCTTCATGTTCAGGATATCCACGCAGAACGAGGTGGTCAGCGCGGTCAATGCCGAGTCCGCGCTCGAGAAAGCAGCCGCTACCACCCCCACGATAAAGATACCCAGCACCACGGGCCCCATGTGCTCGCTTGCCAGCACCGGTAAAATATTGTCGGATACCTCCGGCAAGACGATGCTGTTTTGGCTGGCAAAAACCAACAGCAACACCCCCAGGCAAAGGAAGAGGAAGTTGATGGGCGCGAAAGCCAGCCCGTACGATACCACGTTCTTTTGCGCGTCCTTGAGTGTGCGGATAGTCAGGTTCTTCTGCATCTGGTCCTGATCCAGGCCGGTCATCACGATGGTGATAAACATTCCGCTGAAGAACTGCTTGAAAAAATTCTGCGTGCTCGCCCAATCGTCGAACACGAAAATCCGGGAACGCGGGCTTTCGCGGATCACCGTCGCCACGCCCCGGATATCCAGCTCCAGGCTCGAGGCTATCTGCCACACGATCAGTACCAGCGCGGAAATAAACAGGATAGTCTGCAGCCAGTCAGTCCATATAATCGTTTTAATCCCGCTCTTGTGGCTGTAGAGCCAAATCACCAGGATGATCCCCGTGACGGTCACCACGAAAGGCACGCCCCACGTGTCGAACACCAGCGACTGCAAGATAAAAGCCACGAGGTAGAGCCGGGCGGCGGCTCCCACGATCTTGGAAAGTAAGAAAAACCAGGCACCCGTCTTGTACGACTTCGGCCCGTAACGTTGATCCAGGTAGCCGTAGATCGTGGTCAGGTTCAGCCGGTAGTAAAGGGGCAATAACACGTAGGCAATCACCAGGTAACCAAAAAAGAACCCCAACACCATCTGCATGTAGGTCATATCCAGCCCCCGTACCATCCCCGGCACGGAAACAAACGTCACCCCCGAGATCGAGGTGCCTATCATGGCTATCGCCACCACGTACCACTTCGAGGATTTATTGGCACGGAAAAAGGCATCGTTGCCCGTGCCGCCCCGGCTCGTGAGGTACGAAATCAACATCAGCATGCCAAAGTAAACGGCAATCACTACCAGTACAAAAATGGGCTGCATCCGGAAATAGTTTGTTCGATTATCAAGAAGCTTCTCGTTTCGGTAACCGGGGGATACTTTATCGCCCTCGTTTCGACCTGCAAAAATACCTAACAAAGTTAAAAAGGGCAAGCAAAAAGGGTTAAAACAAAATAGGGAGGCCGGGCGTTTATACTGAAAGAAGCTAATCACGATTATTTACATGCTCGTTTCATATGATTATTTTATTTTACACTATGGTATATGGAATATTCGCGTTAAGTCAAATGGGCAGAGCCAAGTTTACTTGAGCTATGCCATGACAAGCGAATATCTAAATTTATTTGAACTCGCTTGAATCATCTTTTTCCGTTTAATCATTTACATGCTCGTTTCATGACAAAAGAGAAAGTGTGCCTTATCATCAACCCGGTATCGGGAAACGAATCGAAGAAAAACATTCCCGAAGAGGTCGCCGTGGCCATCGATCAAAAAAAGAACGACCTTATCATTCGTGTTACCGGCTACCCCTTGCACGCCTCCGAGATTGCGCGGGAAGCAGTCAAAGAAGGATACAAGAGCGTGATCGTTGCCGGGGGCGACGGCACGGTCAACGAGGCGGCACGCGAACTCATTAACACCTCCACTACCCTCGGGATCATCCCGTTGGGCTCGGGCAATGGCCTCGCGAGGGACTTGGGCATCCCCATCGATGCCGAAAAAGCCCTCGATATCGTGCTCCGTGAACACCGCCGCTCCATCGACTACGGCATTGCCAACGGGCATATCTTTTTCTGCACCTGCGGGTTCGGCTTCGACGCGTTTATCAGCGACCGGTTTGCCGAGGAGCGACGGAGAGGCCCCCTGGGCTACGTGCGCAACGTGCTGGAGAGCGTGGTCGACTTCAAGTCGGACGAGTACGAGCTT
>JBBACU010000222.1:0-4374 GCA_041656815.1 Proteiniphilum sp. | reverse complement strand
GGTAGAGGTACTGCACGAGACCAACAACTTCCCGGAATTTACCGGTCGTGTTTGCCCTGCCCCGTGTGAAAAATCGTGCGTGCTCGCGCTCCACGAGGCACCGGTGACCATTCGCGAGAACGAGGCGTCCGTCACCGAGGTCGCTTTCATGGAGGGAATGATCGAAGCCCGCCCCCCGAAACGGCGGACCGGCAAGCGGGTAGCCATCATCGGCTCGGGACCGGCAGGATTGGCCGCCGCCCAGCAACTCAACCGGAAGGGGCACCTCGTCACCGTTTTCGAGAAGGACCACCGTCCCGGCGGGTTGCTCCGGTACGGCATCCCCAATTTCAAACTGGAAAAAGAGATCATTGACCGCCGGCTGAAGCTGCTCGAGGAAGAAGGGATTCTCTTCGTGACCGGCACGGAAGTAGGGAAAGACCTACCGATCGAGACGCTTAAGAAAGAGTACGACGCGATCTGCCTGGCCGTGGGAGCCGGGAAACCGAGGGATATCACGCCGGAAGGGCGTGAGCTGGGAGGGATCCATTTCGCGATGGATTTCTTATCGGGAGCGGTACGCGATCTCACGGGTGAAAAACAAGCGAGGACGAAAAAGATCTCGGCAAAGGGAAAGCACGTGCTGGTGATCGGCGGGGGCGATACCGGCTCCGACTGTGTCGGGACGTCGATACGGCAAGGAGCCAAGAGCGTGATACAGATAGAGATCATGCCCAAACCGCCGGTAGGGAGCAACCCGGCCACCCCATGGCCCCACCCCTATCCCCAGGTGCTGAAGACCTCCTCTTCGCACGAGGAGGGATGCGAGCGGCGATGGTTGCTTAACACGATCAGGTTCCAGGGAACAGACGGACAGGTGAGCGAGGCGGTGGGCGAAGAGGTTACCTGGGAAAAGGACGGGCAAGGCCGCTTTCGGTTGGCCTCAACCGGCAAGACCGAAGCCATCAAGGCCGACCTAGTCCTACTGGCTCTCGGCTTCCTCCACCCGGTGCACGAGGGATTGCTCGATCAGTTAGGCGTGGATTACGATCCCCGGGGAAATGTGGCCGTCAATAAGCAACACCAAGGCACGATCCCCAACGTGTTCGCCACCGGCGACGCGATCATGGGCGCGTCCTTGGTCGTCAAGGCCATCGCATCGGGCAGGCAAACCGCCGAACACATTCACCGCGCGCTTGCACAACATGAGAGCAGGGTGTCTCCCTCCCTTGTCTCTTGATTTCATTCATTCAAATTTTGCTTGTGTAATGTTTAGCTAAATATAAGACCTATAACTATTTCGTGGGGTACCCGTCCGATGAAACAGGCGTGATCAGATAAACTGTTTGAGCGAAGCGAGTTATTTATCAGATAGCCTGTGAATTTTTCCGTTAAGCTAAATGAGCAGTACCGAACTTGTTCGAGTGATGCCATAGCGAGGAAAAATCTAACTTTAGTGAATCGGTAACGGGTCACGAAATAGTGAAAGTCGAGATATTTAGCTATACAACAGTTCGCGAAAGTTCTATTATTTATTTCGTCCCTTAAAATAAAACAGTAACATGTGTGGTATCGTCTGTACATTCGATATAAAAAAGCCGGTGGAAGAGTCACGGGCTCAACTGCTAAAAATGTCCGCCAAGCTACGCCATCGTGGCCCGGACTGGTCGGGCATCTTCTCCTGTCACAACACCATCATGGCACACGAACGGCTGGCCGTCATCGATCCTGCCTCGGGAAAGCAACCCCTCCTCAGCAAAGATGGTAAGCTGGTGCTGGCCGTGAACGGTGAAATCTACAATCACCGTTCTATCCGGGCAAGATACAAAGATTCCCACGAGTTCCTCACCCAGTCGGATTGTGAAGTGATTATCCCGCTTTACCGGGAGAAGGGGGTCGATTTCCTGGACGATCTGAACGGTATTTTCGCGTTCGCGCTTTACGACACCGAGAACAAATCCTTCCTTATCGGACGCGACCACCTAGGGATCATTCCCCTCTACCACGGGTGGGACCGGGACGGTGCCTACTACGTGGCGTCGGAGCTGAAAGCGCTGGAGGGGCGTTGCAACCAAATCGAAGAATTCCCTCCCGGGCACTACTATTACAGCAACGATCCGGGTCCCACGAGATGGTACACGCGTGACTGGATGGATTACGACACCGTGAAGGAAAACAACACGGACCCGACACTCCTCCGGCAAGCGTTGGAAGAGGCGGTTCAACGTCAACTGATGAGCGATGTCCCTTACGGGGTATTGTTATCGGGAGGGTTGGACTCCTCCATTATCTCCGCCGTAGCCAAGCAATACGCGGCGAAGCGGGTGGAAACAGACAACCGCGAGGATGCCTGGTGGCCGCGGCTGCACTCTTTTGCCATCGGGTTGGAAGGTTCGCCCGACTTGGCTGCCGCGAGGAATGTGGCAAAGCATATCGGATCCGTTCATCACGAGATCCATTACACCATCCAGGAAGGACTCGATGCTATCCGGGACGTGATCTACCACATCGAGACCTACGACGTCACGACGGTTAGGGCAAGCACGCCCATGTATCTGATTGCCCGGTTCATCAAGTCGATGGGGGTGAAGATGGTCCTTTCCGGGGAAGGGGCTGACGAGATTTTCGGGGGGTACCTCTATTTTCATAAAGCTCCCAACGCGCGGGAGTTTCACGCGGAAACCGTCCGGAAACTCGACGGGCTGCATCAATACGATTGCTTACGCGCCAATAAATCATTAGCCGCATGGGGGGTGGAAGGGCGAGTTCCCTTTCTCGACAAAGAATTTCTGGATATAGCCATGCGCCTCAACCCGAAAGATAAAATGGCGGGAAACGGGAAGATCGAAAAGCATGTCCTGCGACAGGCATTCGAAGACTACCTGCCGCCGGAAGTGGCTTGGCGGCAGAAAGAGCAATTTTCCGACGGCGTGGGATACGGCTGGATTGACACGTTGAAAAAGATCGCGGCGCGGGAAGTAACCGACGAGCAGATGCAAACCGTGCATCATCGCTTTCCCATCCACCCTCCGTTAACCAAGGAGGAGTACATGTATCGTTGCATCTATTCCGAGCTATTCCCGTCCGACAGCGCGGCCCGTTGTGTTCCTTCTGCTCCCTCGGTAGCATGCAGCACACCAACCGCCCTGGAGTGGGACGAGCAGTTCAAAAGAAATGCCGATCCCTCCGGCAGGGCGGTCGGGGCGATACATGAACACGGGTATATCGGATAATACCGCCGTGTTAAATGTACTCGTCACCATGACGGAACTTCACATCCGTCACAAAGTGCTTGATTCGTTGTTCTTCACTCTTCTTACAGATCAGCAACACGTTGTCCGACTCGGCCACGATATAATCTTCCAATCCCTGCACCACGACCAACTTATCGTCGCTCATCGCGACGATGTTGTCGCTGCTCTCTACAAAGAGTGTTTTGCAGTTCAGGTGGGCGTTGTTGTTTTCATCCCGACCGGAAATCTCGTGCAACGCTCCCCACGTTCCCAGATCGCTCCAGCCAAAATCGGATATGTTCACGTAAACGTTATCGGCCTTCTCCAGTATCCCGTAATCGATGGAAATATTGGGGCAGAACGGGAAGCTTTCGTCGATAAACTTCTTCTCCCCCGGGGTATTGAAGAGATCCTTTCCCTCGTTGAACTTTTGAATAATATCCGGCAGGTACTTCTTGAAAGCATCCACGATGCTATTCACGTTCCATAGGAATATTCCCGAGTTCCAAACGAACTCGCCGCTCTCGACAAACTTTTTCGCCAGCTCGTAATCCGGCTTTTCGGTAAACGCCTTCACCTTGAAGATGCCGTTCTCTTCCTCCTCGTTCGCCTGGATATAGCCATACCCGGTTTCGGGCCGGCTTGGTTGAATGCCCAGCGTGAGCAATACCGGCTTCTTCTCCACGAAGTCCAATCCTTTTTGGATATCGGCCACGAACTCGTCCACGTTCACGATCAGGTGATCGGACGGCGCCACCACGATATTGGCATTCGGGTTCACTGCCCGTATGCGGAAAGAAGCATACGCGATGGCGGGGGCAGTATTCCTCCGTATCGGCTCTAACAAGAGTTGGTCTTCTTTCAGCTCGGGGAGCTGCTTCATCGTCATCTCCGCGTACGCGTCGTTGGTCACGATGTATATGTTCTCTGCCGGCACGATCTTCTTAAACCGGTCGAACGTGCTTTGCAGCAGTGACCGTCCCGTGCCGAAAAAATCAAGAAACTGTTTGGGTTTTCCCTCTTTGCTAAAGGGCCAAAAGCGGCTTCCGACGCCGCCACTCATAATTACACAATAGTTATTATTGTTTCTCATCCTAAGATTATATATGTTTAATAAATTGATATTCGTTCATTTTCATCTTGATCCAATGAGGCTGATACA
>JBBACU010000221.1:0-4375 GCA_041656815.1 Proteiniphilum sp. | reverse complement strand
TTTTGCCTCCAGGTAATTTACTTCTACCGGCCAGCTCCAGGGCATGCCAATTTCTTCCGCCACCAGCCGCAAGCGGTAACCACCCTCCACCTTCCGCCAGAAGAGCGGCATCTCCGCGTTCGTGTAGGTACGCCAGTTCCACCCCTCTTCCGTCCAGTAGCTTTGGGTATGGTACCCGCCATCCTCCACGAACTCCAGGAACTCGCGGTTGGAGGTGAGGTACTTCGCGGCGGCGAAATCGTGCACCTCCTCCTCGTGCTCGCCGTACTCGTTATCCCACCCGTAGAGCGGGTAGTCCCGCGGCTTGCCCAATTGCACGATGGCTCCCGCTACCGGCAGTAACTCGTTCTCCGGCGCTTCCCCGATGGTGGGGCATCGCTCCCCGAACAGGCCCGGCACCACTTGGTCCAAAGGTAACTGACGGATCAGAACGGACGAGGTCTCCAGGTGAATCCGTTCGTGCTCGATGCCCATCATCACTATCCAGAACGGATTCTCCCAATCGATAGGAAGTTCCAGCGGCGTGTTGTCGATCACGTTCAGGATCACCTTCTTGGCCTCGTCCCGGTAGGCGCGCACCTCCGACACCGGCGGCCAGTCGTAATGGTTATTATCCAAGTCGTCCCAGCTCATCTCGTCCACCCCGATGGCGAAGGTAGATTCGAACCGGGCATTCACCCGTTTGTCGATCAACCGCGCGAGGTAAAGCTTGTTGATGAAAAAAACAGCGGTATGTCCCAGGTAAAACAGGAGAATATGCCGCAGGGGATCGCCCCGCATGTAAAACACCTCGTCCGATTTTAGTTGGGTATATAACAATTCATGAATGGCCCATGTTTTCAGGAAATAGTCCCGTATCTCCTCCTTTTTTTCTTCCGGCTTCCCGGCGCGCAAATCGATTGTTTTAGCAAGTAAATCCTTCATTATCTGTGCTATTTTTAAAATATTACTTAATCACTTTCAAGCGAT
The DNA here is from genome assembly GCA_041656815.1 of Proteiniphilum sp. Classification (GTDB taxonomy): domain Bacteria; phylum Bacteroidota; class Bacteroidia; order Bacteroidales; family Dysgonomonadaceae; genus Proteiniphilum. The sequence continues at coordinate 3,406 of JBBACU010000221.1, read as the reverse complement.
CGATGCAAGTATATTTTCCGCATCTCGAACGCCTCTTCCGGCGAGTAACGCTTCGTTTGGGTGATCGCCGCGATGGGGCGAAACCCCATCTTCCGGTAAAGATGTATTGCCGGCCGATTCTCCTCCCACACGCGAATCACCGCCGCGGAAAAACCGCTCGCTTCCGCCAGCAACTCTTGCATTAACGTCGTCGCGATCTTACGGCCGCGGAAACGCGTATGAACCATCACATCCGCGATATAAAGCGTGCACTCGTGATCAAGGCCGGGAACCCCCACCTCCGGGAAGTCCGCGTGCCGTACTAACGACATCGCCAACACCGCCCCGGCCATCTGCTCGTCAACGAACGCCAGCCGGCCGAACCCGTGTTCCATCGTCGCGTCCAGTTCCTTAACCGCTTCTTCCGGGGTAATGTGCTGGGCATACTCGCCGGTGGTATAGGCATGCAGGTAAAGCGCGGCGACTTCTTCCCTGAACCGGGAATAGTTACCGCGATCCAACGCTATCTGGCGCAATGTCCCATTTATCCCTTCCATGCCGGCCATAACTTTCATTGCCGCGGACCGCGTTAACCAAGCACCGATGCTTTCTCCCGGCCATAGCCCACGCGGGCCCGGCACCCCGGACCATCCCCGAATAGCATCCTCAATGGTTGCTACTCACGTTGATCACCCTTCTCTTTTTTTGAACAAATAAGAGGGAGGTATGTTCACCGTTTTCGGATCGAACAACTCGGCTTGAAAATCGTTTTAAGAGGATACGTATCGCGGAACAAAATAGATTATATATGAAGAACTTTATTTTTCAAAACTCGACCAAGTTGGTGTTCGGGAAAGGACAGATTGCCAAGCTATCGGAACTATTGCCGTACGATGTAAAGCTGATGATCACCTATGGCGGGGGCAGCGTCACCAAGAACGGGGTGTACGACCAAGTAAAGGAGGCGCTCAAAGGATGGAACTACATCGAATTCTGGGGCATCGAACCCAACCCGCGGGTGGAGACCCTCCGCAAGGCAATTCAAACCGGTAAAGAGAATCAGGTGGACTACCTCCTCGCGGTAGGAGGCGGATCGGTGCTGGATGGCACCAAACTGATCGCCGCGGGCATCGCCTCGGAAAAAGACGCGTGGGATATCGTGTTGAGCGGGGTGGCCACCAACCAGATACCGTTCGCCTCGGTAATGACCGTCCCGGCCACCGGTTCGGAAATGAACGGGGGTGCGGTCATCACCCGCGAGGAGACACGCGAGAAGTACTCGTTCGGGGGCAACTATCCCCGGTTCTCCATCCTTGATCCCGAGGTCACGTACACCCTTTCGCCCCATCAGGTGGCTTGCGGGCTGGCCGACGCGTATACCCACGTGCTGGAGCAATACCTCACCACGCCGGGGCAATCGCGCATCATGGACCGGTGGGCCGAGGGAGTCCTTCTCTCCCTCATCGAGATCGCCCCGGGCATCAAGGCCAACCCCAGGGATTACGACCTGATGGCCGACTACATGCTGGCGGCAACCTTGGCATTGAACGACTTCATCCGGATGGGTATCACCCAGGATTGGGCCACCCACCAGATAGGGCACGAGCTCACCGCGCTCCACGGCACCACCCACGGGCACACGCTGGCCATCGTCATGCCGGGCACGCTCCGGGTGCTCAAAGAGCAAAAAATGGAGAAACTGCTGCAGTACGGCGAACGGGTGTTTGGCATCGCGGGAGGCAGCAACGAAGAAAAAGCCGATAAAGCCATCGAAATGACCGAGGATTTCTACCGGTCACTGGGCCTCACCACCCGCCTTTCGGAAGAGGGCATCGGCGAAGAGACCATCGAAACCATTGCCCGACGATTTAACGAACGGGGCGCGGCGTTCGGCGAAAACAGGAACGTGACGGGAGACGTCGCGCGAGAAATCCTGAAAAGCAGCTTGTAGCAGTAAAAGCTGCCGTCCCGTAAAAAAAAGCCCCCGGCTATCGTGAGGTTCACGATTACCGGGGGCCTGCTTGTATTTGAAAGGATGAGCCGTTACACCCTGTACCGGGTTTACACGATCTCGATTAACGAGGCCCCTTCCCTGACCACCTCTCCTTGCTTCACGAAAACGCGATGTATCGTACCTGAAACCTCCGTGGTGATATCGTTCTCCATCTTCATCGCTTCCAGGATAAGAAGGTTCTCCCCTTTCTTCACTTGGTCGCCCTCTTTCACCAGCACCTTCATGATGTTACCCGGCATCGGGCAAACCACGCGGTGTCCTTTTACCTCGTCCATCGCTTGATCCTTGTCGGCAGCGACCGGGCCGGTAGCGGCAGTCGATGATCCATTCACCGCCCCTGCTTTCTCTCCGGCGGCACCGGCGGTAGCTTGTCCCGACTCCCATTCCTCTTGCCGCAGCTTTCGCAAGAAGCCGGTGGCAACAGCGGGGAATAACTCCAACAGGAGCTCGTCCTTCTCATCCTTCGCCAAGTGCACGCCGCCGTACTCTTCCAGCACGGGGTTCTCCTGCCGCTTGTACGTGGAGGTGTCATACTCGATCTCCTCCCGGGTGCCGGCAATCTCGAAACGGAACTCGGGATCTACCGGCACGGGGGTCTTCCCGTACTCTCCCTTGACAAGTGCCACGAACTGGTTGGACGCGTTCGCGTACTTGGGACGACCGCTCTTGAGGTTCATCGCCGAGTTCACCGCTTGCGCCCCCACGATCTGGCTGGTGGGTGTCACCAACGGCGGCAGGCCGGCATCTCTACGAACGCTGGGAATCAACTTCATCGCCTCGGGAAGGATATCTACCGAGTTGAACTGCTTGAGCTGGGCCACCATGTTGGTATACATCCCTCCGGGAATTTCCGCGTCCTTCACCTGCTCGTCGGGCGCGGGGAAATTAAAATACGCCTCGATGGCATGGCACGCGCGGAGCAAAGCCGGCTCGTCGCCACTCCGCACCGCGGCAATCGCTTGGTCAAACTGCAGGTCAATCTCGTCGGGAAGGGTATCTGTCAACGGGTTAAACGGCCGCGGGAACTGCTTGATCGCGTCGTACGGCTCCAGCTCGTGGCGGATACCGAGCAGTTCCTCGTTGATCTTGGCCACTGCCTCCATGTTCACGTCCATCTCGATACCCAGTTTCTTGCAGAAGATGTAGATCAGCTCCAGCGCCGGGGCTGCCGGGCCACCAGCAAAGTTCCATATCACGGTATCCACGACATCAGCGCCGTGCATGATAGCGGTAAGTACCGCTCCCAAGCCGAACCCGGGCGTGCAGTGCGTGTGAAAATCGATCGGAACGTTCAGTTCCTTCTTGAAGAGGGGAATCAGCCGGGCAACCCTCGATGGCGGGATCAAGCCGCTCATGTCCTTTATCGTGATCATATCGGCACCCAGCGCGTGCATTTCCTTGGCCTTGCTCAAG
>JBBACU010000220.1:0-4388 GCA_041656815.1 Proteiniphilum sp. | reverse complement strand
TGATTTTTAAATGATTGACTTTCCAGTACGTTCCACAAACATACAAAAATATGATGAGTTGAGATATGTGTTTTATTGAAATTTCAAGAAAGGGGAGCGTTTTAGATTGCGAACGTCCACATGTGGTTCTGCCTCTTAAAGCCTTTTCGTGTTAAAAAATCGCAAAACGGAGAGGGTGTCGCTTGGGTGACATTATTCGCGGCGACCGACGGGTATCTTTGCCATACAATTATAGGAATAACGAACAACTAACAACTAAAAACAATAAAGTATGAAGACAAAGAAATCCCTGTTATCAACGAAGTCAGCAAAGACGCTGTTTGTTTTATCGTTAATCGCTCTCTTTTCGATGGTGAGCATTCAACCCGCCTCGGCGCATTGCGATTCATTCGACGGCCCCGCGCTCATCGACGCGGCCAAAGCATTGGAGACGAATAACGTGGAACTGATCAAAAAGTGGATCCGAGCGGAAGATGAAGCCACCGTGGTGCCGCTGTTCCATAAGACCTATAGCCTGAAAGATGGCGATGCCGAGATCTATGAAATCGTGAAGACCCATTTTTACGAAACGTTTGTCCGCCTTCACCGCGAGATGGAGGGAGCCACCTTCACCGGGTTAAAACCCGCCGGGACCACCGCGCACATCACCGTGATGAGCGATAAGGCACTGGAGAACGGCGACTTCAACAGTTTGCTGATAGCACTGAACAAGCATGTGAATGGCCAGCTAACCGAGAAGTATGATAAGACGGCTGCACTGTATAAAGTGAAGGACCGCTCCGTGGAAGAGGGGCGTGCCTACGTGGAGGCCTACGTGGACTACACGCACGCCGTGGAAGCGGTGCATGACCTCTTGGAAGGCGGCGGACACCATCACCATTAAAAAGATAAAGATCTGATCTTTTTTACAAAAGCTGATACAAAAAACCGATGTTTCAATTGCAGGCATCGGTTTTTTGCAGCACGTTAAAATCTAATTCCAGCGTGTCGGGCTTTACCTCACGCGTGTAAGCGCATCTAAACAATGTGAAAGCAGGCTACCCTGATGTCCGGAACATCTTGTACAATAAATATCAGTTCAATGAGTTATCCGGCAAAGGAAATTCAGTGAGTTATCTTGTGGTGTACAATAGTGCCGTGGGACTTGTAGCTCAAGGAGACGAGATAAAATCGGAAGCCAATATCGATCAGCACCATCGTGGTCGCCCTCAACTCCATGACCTTGAAGTTGAAGTAATGGGTTTACTTCCATGCCCGGTGGAACAGGAGCCGTAATAGGAAGCCTGCAAGGAGCAGCCCTGCTCCCGTCAAGATGACATTCATGGGTAACGACACCGACATGGTCAAACAGCCAATCAATCCAAGGACCGGGATAACTCTACCGTAACGTTGTTCAGTTCTCGGTTGCCGCAGCGCGGCAATATTGGTGATGCTGTAGTAGAGCAGGATGGTGAACGACGCGGCCCGCACGATGAATTCAAATGAACCGGTGAGGGTGAGCAGCAAGATAAGCAGGCCGGTAAAGATAATTCCCAGGTGGGGAACCTTGTAACGGCCGTGTACTTTTTCAAAGAAGGGAGGAAGATCTTTTCTCCTGCCCATGGCCAGCATCATCCGGCTGATGCCCAGTATCTGGCTCAACAACACCCCCAGCATGGCCGTGGAGGCACCAATGGACACAATTACTCCTATCGCGGGAGTAGTCAGCGTGTTGGCCACTGCCTGCAAGGGAGAAGTGCCGGTAGCCATCTTTGCAGCTCCCACCACGCCGATAGACACCACCGAAACAGCCGTGTAAAGCAGGATGGCAGACAGGATGGTGATAATCACCGCACTCGGGATGGTCTTCTCTGGCCGGTGTACTTCCTCCGCGAGGGTAGCGATCCGGGCATACCCCGTAAAGGCGAAAAAGAGCAAGGCGGCAGCCTCCACGATGCCAGAGGCACCAAACGGGGAAAAGGGTGAGAAGTTGCTTGTCTCCACTGCCGGGATCCCGCTGAATACAAGATACAACAGAGAGAGCAAGGTGAAGGACACGATCACCAGGTTAAGCACTCCCGCTTTCTTTATGCCAAATAGGTTGACTACCGTTAGGATGATCACCGCCCCCACCGAGATGAGCTGGGGGGGCACGGCCGGTAGCAACGGGTGGGAATAACTGCCGAAGCCAATGGCCACTACTCCCGCCGCGGAGAGCTTGCTGATCAGGAACATCCAGCCGGCAGAGAATCCAAAGAAGGGTGAAAGCAGCCGGTATCCATATTCGTAGGTCCCTCCCGAGTGGGGATAAACGGCCGCCAATTGGGCAGAACTCAATCCGTTAAAAGATGCGATGATGCCCGCGATGATCAGTCCCACGATAAACGCGGGTCCCGCTACGCCCGCGGCCACACCCGTTACCACGAAGATACCGGCACCAATGATCGCACCTAAACCCACGGCCACCGCGTCTTTTAGGGAAAGCACACGCGACAATTCACTCCTTTGTTTCATTCTGTTAATTTTGATATTGTTAATCAACAGTTAAGGTGCCGTCCAGTTCATGCAACAAGGGATTAATAATTTTTCAAGAATGAACTCCAGTTGATTACTTGTATGCCGTCGGAAGTTTCAAATTCCATCTTCCCGTCGTAAACAATTACGGCCTCTTTCACACCTGAATAACTTTTTATCTTCTTAAGATTTTTGATAAAATCGGCTGAATATGTTTCAGCTGATTTTATTTCAACAGGCAAAAATGTTGCCCCATCGTCTATTATCAGATCCACTTCAATGCCTTTGTTATCCCTCCAATAATAAAAGGCTTGTTCCCTGTTTTGATTGGAACTGTTCTTCATACATTCAATAATAACGTAATTTTCAACCAGGGCACCGCGAAAGTGTGACAATTCCAACTCTTGAATTTTTCGGATCCCTAAAAGCGAGCAAGCTACTCCTGTATCCACGAAATACAACTTAGGCGTTTTCAGAATACGCTTATTGAAATTGTTGTAAAATGGTTGCAAAAGTTTTATCACATAGGTCTGCTCCAATACCGACAGCCATGACTGGACCGTTTTCAGGTCAATTCCACATTCATTGCTAATCGCTGTAATGTTGAGTTGCTGCCCAATACGTCCTGCACAGATTCTTAGGAATTTGATAAATAAAGAGGTGTTTTCTATGTTTTTGATTTGCCTCACGTCTCTTTCCACGTAAGTACGGATATATGAATTGTGCCACAATTCGGATTTGCGGTTTTTATTGTATATTTCGGGATACGATCCTTTAAAAATCAACTCGTTCAACGTGTAATTTTTACCGATCATCGCTATTTCACGAAAACTCAATGGGTATAAATCCAAGACACCTAACCGGCCTGCCAATGTTTGCGTGATATTTTCTTGCATTAAAATATTATTGCTACCTGTCAGAATAAATAACCCATCCTGATCTGTCTTGTCCAATATCTCCTGTAAATAACTGAATAATAGTGGAACACGTTGTATTTCATCCAAGATGGCTCCATCAGGAAAACGATTCAGAAAAGCACGAGCATCTGTTTCGGCCAGCAATCTCTCATCAGGGTTCTCTAACGATACATAAGACTTATCAGGAAATGTCTCCTTTGCCAATGTCGTTTTCCCCGACTGTCGAGGCCCGACAAGCAAGACCGAACGGAATTCGGAAGCATACTCTTTTAAAACAGAAAGCAGTTCTCGTTGTATCATTATAATATTATTATGGTACAAATGTAGTAATTGACTCCCTAAAATGTACCTTTACTTTCCGGTAAACATCAGGTAATTACATATAATTAACAGTTGTGGCCTGCCCTGTCAACCGTTCTTTATGGTCAATGCTCTTACTGTCTGCATCTACACAATTCCCGCTTGGCCCCCGAAAGGAAACTATGGCAACAGCACTCGGCCGGTGTTTGGTACTGAAGAGTTTTAAGAATAGTATAGTAGATAAAAAGGCCGTTCCGCGGTAATATTATGCGGGACGGCCTTTACTATCGATTAGCTCTTATTTATCGTGAAACCAATTGTTACGTGGTAAAGCTCTACGCGGCTTTCACTTTGGACGAGAGTACCGGGTACCCCATCCGGGTGATTGCCTTTTCGATCTGCTCGAGGGAGGTCTTCTCCTCATCGAAATTCACGATGGTCTTGCTCGCGTTAAAACGAACGTTTACCGAGTCTTTATCGACTCCTTCTAAATTCTTAAGTGCACCCTCTATCTTCTGTATGCAAGAGGGGCACGTTAATGTTTCAAGTTGGATAGTTGCTTTTTTCATTTTAAATTCTCCTTATTTTAATTGATTGTTTAATTGTTTTGCTATTAATATTTTCTCGTTGGTTTTGCTCTCGGATGTCTCTCTTTACGTGAAATGTGACCGGGAAATG
>JBBACU010000219.1:0-4414 GCA_041656815.1 Proteiniphilum sp. | reverse complement strand
CCTCCGCGTTATCTGCCGTTATGCGTATTTCCTCCACGTCCTCTCCCGTTTCCACGGCCGGAGCGTCGATCATTATTCTTTGTACTACTGCCCACGAAATTTCATGATGCAGGTACTCCCATGTCCAGCCGAGGTGGGCGCAAATGGAACCCCGACGGCCGTATGGGCTTTTAAGCCCGGTTACTCTATGCGATCCGTCCTTGGTTCTGTCGTCCTTGCGCCGCTCATTAATCGCATAGAGCCGGTAAAATCCCCGAGGTTGGCTATGGAGGTTATTAGCTCGCATAGCTTCACGAGCTCGGAGGGCTTGACGGTGTGGAAAAATAAATCTGTCAGTCTCCCGAGTTCCTTCTCGTCGTTGGCGTATGTTATTCGGCCGGTTTTTGGGTCGGCCATTTTGACGTGGTAATCCTCTCCAAGCACGGCGATGGCTATCACTTCGGCCATCCTGTGTGTGTTTTCGTTAACGCTCCGCTTGGCTTCCCGCAGGGTGTCCATTGCCCCGGAGGTTAGTGCCTCTTCGTCGAGCTTCATGTCCATCCACTTCTCGGACAGCCTATCGAGTACCGCCAAGGTCGGCTCCTTGATGGTGAACTCCTCCCTCCGCTCCTCCTCTGTCACGGTTGTTTTAAATAGCCTTCGTTTTTTCTTGGTCACGGTGTACCTTACGGCGAAGGCTTGCCCCCTGCCTATTAGGCGGTTCAGCTCGTCTCGCTCCACCTGCTCGAGTGTTTTGTCTATCTTGTTTTCTGTCATGTTCCTAAAGTAAGAGAGCACCCGATCTCGGGTGCTCTCGGGTTAAGGCTTGGTTAGGTGCGTGGTGTTACGCGGTGATGGTTGTTGCCTTCATTTTGGCTAATCCGCTTTTCTCCGGTTGCATGACCGTGCCGGCCACTTCAATAAGGAGTATCCCGCTCTTGGAAAACTGGGCGTTGATTTTCGAGGTCATCCGCAAGCGGGGTATCTCGAACGTCAAACCCTGCTCCGGGCTTATCTTGACGGAACGCTCCACGACGGGCATTTTGTCGGGTGCCTCCCATGTGTCGGGCTGTCCTGCTGCCCCCTCGGTGGCGGTTCCCCCGAGTAGCTCCTCGAGCACTTTCACGCTCGGGTTCATGATTGAAAAAGCGAAATTCGTTTTTCCACCTCTGGAAACGGAAACGACGGGGTCGTCCACTTCCTCGGCGTAATGGTCGGTAGTCTCGGGGTCTTCCTGCGTCATGGTGCAGGTGTCTTGGTGGGTGTAGCCGAGAACCTCGAGTTCGTCACCCATGCCACCATCGGCGGCGATCGGCCCGACCTCGATTTTCGATAATCCGATTGTATATACTTTTTTTGCCATTTTGGTTTGGTTTTGGTTAGTTGGTTTTATGGATGTTCCAGTCAATTCGGATGTTGTTGTAATGCTCGAATATGTTAGGCTCTTTTATTATCGATTCGTTTGTCACCCTTATGCCGAGCCCTTCCACGTTAGCGTTTTTCAAGGCTTGAAGGACGAGGCCGGTTATTGTCCGTATTCTCTCCCTGTTGCCTTTTTTTTGTTGTTTGCCTCCAATGGTGACGGTCATGTCCGGCACGTGAATGTTCACGTTCGAGGTGCCTGTCTGTGGCACGGTATGATTTAAAAAGAGGTTGTTTACAACGATGTCCTCTTTTTGGCTGTCGTCCGGTCGCTCTCCCATTGTGTATATCCCCCCCGTTATCGCCTGTTTTATTTCGGCGTTACCGTTGAGTATTTGAAAAAGGATATCGTCCGTTTCGATGCTATTCATTGCCGTGCGTTTTTAAATCCATATTCTCGTGTGAAGCCTTCCGCTATCGCATTTCAGGCAGGTGCCTTGTGCTACGATGATCCCCTGTTGCTTGGCTGTTGTCACGAAGTCGGCGTTTAACAACTTCGTTACATCGAGCTGTGCGTCGGTGGATATTATCACCTCCGTGCCTTCGTCCACTCTTGGTGTTCCTTTCGGTGCCTGTATGAGTGAAGAAAAGGCTATCGCTCGGCCGTCTGCCGTGTTTATCATCGTGCCTCTCCCGTTGGTCTCCTCCCGGCATGCCGATACGGCTTGCCATGCTTCCGTCTCCTCCGTCCAGCTCCCGTTTGGTAGTTGTTGCGATGGGGTGATGGTTTTTTTGAATAGCCCCTGCGGGTATTGGTGCGATGTGTTTACCATATGTTGCTGCGATCTCGTATTTTTGGCCTCGGTTTGGCATCCAAGTCAATGGGTGCAATGCCCAGCTCCCGGCAGGTCAGGTTATACCATGCTTTAATCGCTTCCCATTTCCATTTTTGCGAGTATCCTCCTTCCGTGATGTCGGCGAGCGGAATTATCGATGCGAATTCTCGCACGAGTGCGGTCTTTGCAATCCTCACGTTCACCTCTCCGTCGGGGTTGGGTATCGCTTGTTGTTGGTTCACAAGAATCATTTCGATGTCTTGTGCGGTCATGTTAAAGCGGCCGAGTGTGGTCGTTATCCACTGCTTGTATGTCATTGTATTACTCCTTCCGATGAATGGAGGAGACCACCCTTCCGGGCGGCCTCCTGTTAATTAATTATTCCCCCTCGTTCCACGTTTCGTTCTTGGTGTCCAAGAAGAGCGATCTGGTGGAGGCCAACCATGCCGGGAATGCGTTGGCAATTCCCATGGTGATTTCTTCCAGTGGCTCCTCGGTGGAGAATTTCTTGACGAGGGTGTGGCCGTTCAATGCCTTGATGGCCTTGCTGGCTTTCAGGTTCATATCAGCGGGCTTCTTCCAGAAGGTGTTTCCTTGCGTGGTTCGCTCGGTGAAGGTCACTACGTTGTCGAGGAAGGGGTTGACACCCGTTCTCGTTCCATCGCTGTTTTCGATCGTGATGTTTTGGTCGATCACGACGATTTGCAGGCCGTACAAGTACGCGAGGCTCGCCATGGAGGCGTTCACTTGTTGCAGGGATGGCACTTGTGCGATGTTCAGGGCGTTTTGAGCAAACGATGCGCTCAACTTGATCACCTCTTCCGTCTGTGCCAGATTGGCAAAAGTGGTTTGGTTCATGAACGCGAACCGTGGATTCAAATGATTTTCCCTCGCTCTGGCCACCATGCGGCGCAAGTCTACCGAGATAGGCTTGGCATTTTTCTGGTCTGTCCATGCGGATGAATCCCCGTCGACTCCCATTTTCCGCTCTCCTTCAACCCAATAGTCCACGTCAAACTCGGTGACGATGCTGTTGTTGTTGTCGTTAGTGAGCGTTACTTTTCCGCGCGATAGCGTTTGCAGGGCGATCCACTCCAATCGGGCGGCGACGCCTTCCCAGCAAAACTGGGTATCTTCTGCCCACGCTTCGATCAGCGCGCGCTGGTTGCTGTCGGAGCTCATGGCCACGAGTATCTCATACTCGGTAAGCTCGTTCTCGTCCATTGTGCGCTTGATTGCGATCTTGGGGATGTCTCCCTGCAAGCGGGCTACCGCCTCGCGGGTCTTGCGGTCAATGGTTGCCCCCCTCGCTACCACGTCGGCGGCGATGCGGAGTCCAGTCTGGGCTTCGAGGGCTTTCCACGTTAGGGAGTAATTCTCCTTAAGCGGGAAAAGGGTAGGATAGTAATACGGGTTAAGGTTGTACTGATTTACAACCGCCTGCATATCCTTCTCGTTCAAGCCAATCATTAGTGTTTTTTGCATAATTTTTCCTCCTTGTTTTAGATGAAGTTAATGAGTGGCAATTCAGCCTTTAAGCCAGCTCCCAGAGCGGGTATATTAGCCTCTTTCACTTGCCCGATGGTCACGAGGTTGATCAAAAGGTTGCTATCGGTGTTCACGTCGTACGATTCTCCGGCAAGCCCCACGGGCTTGTACTTGAATTCTGAAACGGTCGCCACTTCTGCTTTTGCTTGATATAGGCCGTCGCCTTTCTTCCCGGCACCCAGTGCCGTGCCGACGGTAATGTCGTCCACCTTGTTGTCATTCGCATTGGTGGTAATGCTCGTGATGGTGTATGCCTTGGAGCCCTTCTTAAGCATGACTACGTCGCCAACTTTGAAGTTGTGACCCTTGGCCACCGGCAGCACTGTCGCTTCCGCTGCCACGTCGGCTGTCAGGACGGCCGCCTTGATCAGGTGGTATAATCCTGTTTTCGGATTTTTACCGAAGGCCTGCCCCTCGTGGAGCGTACCCTGCGTAAAATCCGCTACCGAGACCGTCACGCCGTTGGGAATGTCCGCGAGCTTGTGCGTGAAAGCCCGGACGACCCTCTTGTCTTGTCTTTTCTTTATCGTTAGCATTTTGGTTGGTTTTGGTTATTGTTTTACTTTAGATTCCCAGCTTCTTCCCACCGAGGCCTGCCTCTCCGGCTTCCTCTTTTTTTACCTCATCGATGAATCCTTCCACCGCCGAGCTGACACCGTCCTTGTTGGGCTTGCCAAAAGTGGGTGGCT
>JBBACU010000218.1:0-4419 GCA_041656815.1 Proteiniphilum sp. | reverse complement strand
ATTGCGGGTCCTTGCCAAAGAGATGGGCATAAGAAGGCCCGATGCATACAAGAAAGAGGAACTCATTTACAAAATCCTTGACGAGCAAGCGATTGCTGAAACGAAAAAGCTGAGCGATCTCCCACCGAGGCAAAACAGCGGGACGAGAAATCGGCCGGATAACACGAAAAACACGAAGAACAAAGAGAAGGCTCCTTCAAAACGAAACGCTCCTGCCGCGTCGTCCGATGTGAAAGATCAATCGGGCAAGATAGATCAACCAACGAAGCAGCAAGAACCGGTAAAAAAAGAGGTGTCCCCCGAGAAAACGGGGACAACAAAACGAATCGAGCCGGTAAAGAAAGTGGAGCCCCCGAAGCGACTCGAGATCGTGAAGAAAGAGGATGTTCCCTCGGAAACAAAGGTAGAGGAAGCAACTAAAGCAGAATCGGCTAAGATAGAACCCGTTCAAACAGAACAGGTTAAAGTAGGGACGGCATCACGACCCGTGCAAAAAGTAGAGAACAACCCATCGGCGGAAAACAGTGACAAAAAGGATGAAGGGGAAACTCCAAAAGCAGCCGATAAGCCTATCCAACTGGTATTCCGTTCTTCCAAACATAGGAACGAGGCAAAAAAAACGACTCCCCCACCCGCGACCTTGCCCTTGGTAGTAGCAGAAGATACACCGAGCGAAGAGGTGTCGGCTACCCCCAAAAAAGATATTCCACCCGTGGGTGAACGAATGTCACTGCAAGACTTGGTCTCTCCATCCCCCTTGCAACCCAAACAGCCGCAATCACAACAAGGAAAGGCCTCGCAGCCTGTTCAGCAGCCGCAACAGCGAGAAAAGGAAAAAGAGAAAGACCCCGGGTATGACTTCGACGGCATCCTAACTGCATCGGGGGTACTGGAGATCATGTCCGACGGGTACGGGTTCCTACGGTCATCCGATTACAATTACATGTCTTCGCCCGATGATATCTACGTTTCCCAATCTCAAATTCGCCTTTTTGGCTTGAAAACGGGGGATGTGGTTGAAGGCCCTATTCGTCCCCCGAAAGAGGGCGAGAAGTTCTTCCCGCTGGTGAAGGTCGACAAGATTAACGGACGACTGCCCGACGAAGTACGGGACCGCGTGCCGTTCGATCACCTGAAACCATTGTTCCCGGACGAGAAGTTCAACCTCACCAAAGGACATAGCGACAACCTTTCGTGCCGCGTGGTGGACATGTTTTCACCCATCGGCAAAGGACAGCGCGGCCTGATCGTGGCACAACCCAAGACAGGTAAGACCATGCTTCTGAAAGATATCGCCAATGCCATTGCCGATAACCACCCCGAGGTATACATGATCATCCTCCTTATCGACGAGCGCCCGGAAGAGGTAACTGATATGGAACGAAGCGTGAATGCCGAGGTTATCGCGTCCACATTTGATGAACCGGCAGACCACCACGTGAAAATTGCCGAGATTGTGCTTAATAAGGCACGGCGACTGGTAGAATGTGGACACGACGTGGTGATCCTGCTCGACTCGATTACCCGGTTGGCACGCGCGTATAACACCGTGCAACCCGCGTCGGGGAAGGTACTCTCCGGAGGGGTGGACGCCAACGCGCTGCATAAACCGAAACGGTTCTTCGGGGCGGCTCGTAACATCGAGCACGGCGGATCGCTCACCATCATCGCGACGGCACTGACCGAGACCGGTTCAAAAATGGACGACGTGATCTTCGAGGAGTTCAAGGGAACAGGCAACATGGAACTCCAACTGGATAGGAGACTTTCCAACAAGCGCGTTTTCCCATCGGTGGATATCATCGCGTCAAGCACTCGCCGCGACGACTTGCTCTTGTCGGATGAAACACTCAACCGCATGTGGATTCTACGCAATTTCTTGTCGGACATGAACTCGGTGGAGGCGATGGAGTTCCTGCTTACCCGCCTGAGACGCACCCGGAGCAACGAGGAGTTCCTGATCTCGATGAACGATTGATTTATACGCGGAGCGATTTAATGCACGCGAAAGCGATGCATCTTTTAACGTGGCAGCCACACGATGGTTTGCCGCGTTTTTTTTACACGGATAGAGGCGGGAAAAATAAAAGGGATACGTGGTAAAAGGATGAGAAAGGAAAAAAGGTTATAACCAAATATCGTCGGGATAGGCTACTTTTTCAAGAAAGAGGGCATGGGCAGGCACGGAATCTCCCGCGACGTTCCGGTTCCGGGCTTCGATGATACGGCGAAAGCCCCGTTCGTCGAGCCGCCCCCTACCCGCTTCAAGCAGTGTGCCGGTGATGGCCCTCACCATGTTTCGCAGGAAACGATCGGCTTGGATGGTGAACCGGAAGAAAGTCTCCCCTTGTTGCTCCCATTCGGCATGGAAGATACGGCAGTTGTTGGTTTTCACGTCGGTATGCAACTTGCTAAAACTGGTAAAATCCTCGTACTCCTTCAGCACGGCACAAAGCCTGTTCATCAGAGCGATATCGGGGGGATAATGGAGCCGGTAATGAAACGGGTACATGAAAGGGTCCTTGGTTGTGGCCACGTGATAGGTATAGGTGCGGGAAAGCGCGTCAAAGCGGGCGTGCGCGTCGGGGCGCACCGGCTGTATTGTAGAAAGGGAGATATCTCTGGGAAGGAAATTATTTAATTTGTGCACCAGTTCCTCGCTCGCAAATGGCTCACCCTCCCAATCGAAATGAGCCACCATCGCGCGGGCATGCACCCCCGCGTCGGTCCGGCCCGCTCCCACCACTTCTACCGGAACGCGCAAGATGGTAGAGAAGGCTTCCTGTAACGTTTGCTGGATACTTATCCCGTTTGGCTGGATTTGCCAGCCGACGTAATTCTTTCCATTATAGGCCAGGGTAATAAAAAAACGTGCCATCCTCTGTTTTTTAGATTCCGACTTCACGGGGAAAACTGGGCTACTCATCGCAAATTTAGTTACTCATCGCAAATTTAGTTACTCATCGCAAATTTAGTTACTCATTGCGAACTTAGTTATTCATCGCGCGGAGCCGGATTTTAGTAAGTGCCTGTTTCGTGTTCAACGGGAAATCACCGTCCATGATCCACGAGTAATAGCTGGGTTCATTTTTTAACACTTCCGCCACCGGTTTCCCCTTGTGTTTACCAAAATTAAAGAGTTCAACCCCCTTCTCGTCGTAGATCATCCTGCCGGCAAAATCCACGTTATTATTAAAGCTGGAGTACTCCTTCGAGAGCGCTTCTATGTCGTTGGTAAGGTCGGGGTAGCGATCGAGTTGCGATTTCAGCACCTCGTAGGTGGCAATCGTGTCGGTTTCGGCCGAGTGCGCGTTGTCCAGCTTCTTGTTGCAGTAAAAGGCGTAGGCTGCTTCCAAGGTACGTTGCTCTTTCTTGTGAAAGATAATCTGCACGTCCACGAACTTCCGCTTGCTCATGTCGAAGTCCACTCCTGCTCTTAGGAACTCCTCCGCCAGCATGGGTACGTCGAAGCGGCTGGAGTTGAATCCCGCGAGGTCACATCCCTCGAGCTGGTCGGCCAGCGACTTGGCTACCTGCTTGAAGGTGGGACAATCTTTCACGTCCTCGTCCGTGATCCCGTGGATGGCCGTGGATTGCGGGGGGATAGGCATCTCGGGATTAATGCGTCGTGTTTTGACTTCTTCTTTCCCGTTGGGAAATACTTTCAGAAGCGATACCTCCACGATGCGATCGCGTGTGATGTTCAGCCCGGTGGTTTCCAAGTCAAAGAAAACCAACGGGTTCTTAAGGTTTAATTCCATTTAACAGGGCTATTTAATCATTCAACATCATGGGCATCAGCAGTGTCAGCATCTCTTCGTTTTCCTCTTTTTCCACGGGAAGGATCAATCCGGCCCGCGACGGGTCGGAAAGTTCGATCCGCACGTCGGCCGAGGGAATATTATTGAGTATATCAATCAAGAATCCTGCTTTAAAACCGATGTTCATTACATTGCCCGCGTAGCTGCACGGGATGGTCTCCTCTGCCGCGGTGAGGAAATCGATATCCTGTGCCGAGACCACGATCTTATCTTCCGAGAGTTGAAGTTTAACCAGGCTGCTTGCTGGGTTGGAGAAAACGGCTACTCGTTTCAGGGCATTGAGCAGTGCCAGCCTGTCGAGGGTCACCATGTTGGGGTTATTTTCCGGTATCACGGAGTTATAATTGGGATAACGTCCCTCCACGAAGCGGCACACCATTTGGTACGACTCCATGGTGATGTACGCGTTGTTCTCGTCAAACCGGATTTCCACCGTGCCCGATTCTCTTGGTAGGAGCGACTTCAGGAGGTTCGACGGTTTCTTGGGAAGGATAAACGACGAACGTCCCTCGCCTTTCGCATCGGTGGTGGTTACCCGCACCAGCTTGTGGCCGTCGGAAGCCACGAACGTGAGGTCATCTGCCGTGATATCAAAATA
>JBBACU010000217.1:0-4422 GCA_041656815.1 Proteiniphilum sp. | reverse complement strand
CCAGGCTGCTCTCACTCCCTGTTTTTGGAGTCAATCCAGATGGTAACGGGCCCGTCATTAATCAACTGCACCTGCATATCGGCACCGAATTTTCCGGTTTTGACCTTCTTGCCTAACATGTTCGAGAGGGTAGCGCAGAACTGCTCGTATAGCGGGATGGATATTTCCGGCTTGGCCGCCCGTATGTAGGAAGGGCGGTTGCCTTTTTTGGTGCTGGCGTGCAGCGTGAATTGGGAGACCACCATGATATCGCCCCCGGTTTCCAATACCGATCGGTTCATAACCCCGTTTTGATCGTCAAATATACGCAGATTTATCGTTTTTTTGCATAAAAAAACGATGTCTTCTTCGTTATCGCTCTCCTCAATTCCCACGAAAAGCAGTAGTCCCTGCTCAATCGCGCTCTGCTCCATGCCATTGATGCTTACTGATGCTTCTTTAACACGTTGAATCAATAACCGCATTTTTGTTTTTCACCTTAGTCGTTTACTCCTTACTCAAGTTTCGCTCGTGGCGTGTTTACAGCTAAATATCTCGACTTCCACTATTTAGTGACCCGTTACCGATTTTATAGGCTATCTGATAAATAACTCGCTACGTTCACTAAAGTTAGACTTTTCCTCGCTATGGCCTAGCTCAAGCAAGCTTGGCTCTGCTCAGTTAGCTTAACGGAAAAGTTCAAACAGCTTATCAGATTACGCCTATTTCATCGGACGGGTGCCCACGAAATAGTTATAGGTCTTATATTTAGCTGTAAAATTACTCGCGAAAGTTCAAATCCTTATTTTATGCTTGTTTGGCGCCTTCTCTCCATTTCAAGATAATATCGCCTTTACTGCTACCGATCACTTTTTTTATCTCCTCTTCCGTTGCTTCCTTTATTCGTTTGGTGCTTTTGAAATGAGCGAGCAATTTTTTCTTGGTAACCGGGCCGATTCCTTCCAGGGTGTCCAGCTCGGAGGCAATTTGCGCTTTGCTCCTTTTTTTTCGATGAAACGTGAGTCCGAAGCGATGGGCTTCGTCTCGTAACTGCTGGATTAATTTTAACGTTTCGGAGTTTTTGTCGATGTAGAGTGGAACCGGGTCATCCGGGTAATAAATCTCTTCCAAGCGCTTCGCGATCCCGATAACCGCGATTTTCCCGTGTAATCCAATTTTCTGGAGCGATTCTACAGCAGCGTGTAATTGTCCCTTACCGCCGTCAATAACAATGAGTTGGGGTAGGGGAGAGCCCTCGTTAAGCAGCCGTGAGTAGCGTCTTTCGACCACCTCTCGCATTGAGGCGTAATCATCGGGTCCCACGACGCTCTTAATATTGTAGTGGCGGTACTCTTTTTTTGCCGGCTTCGCTTTTTTGAAGACAACGCATGCTGCCACCGGATTCGTGCCTTGGATATTCGAATTATCAAAACATTCAATGTGCCAAGGAAGTTCTTTCAATCGCAGGTCCTTTTGTGCCGACTTTAATATCCTTGTCGTTCGTTGCTCGGGATTGAGCATCTCCGCTTTTTTTAACTTATCCACTTTGTACTGCTTCACGTTCATCTCCGATAGCGCGAGCAGCTTCTTTTTTTCTCCTCGTCTCGGAATCGTGAACGTCACGTCCGCTATTTTTAGATCAGGAATAAAGGGAACTATGATCTCTTTCATCTTACTGCCAAAGCGCTGCCGCATCTCCACGATGCCGAGCCCAAGAAGTTCTTCCCGTGTTTCGTCGAGCCTTTTCCTGTATTCGAACGTATATGCCTGTATCACAGCACCATTAACCACGTGTAGGTAGTTCACGAACGCGGAGGATTCGCTCTCTTCCAGCGAAAATACATCCAAGTTGTAATGAATATTGCTTACCACCTGCGATTTCTCCCGGAAATTTTGGATTAGAAGGAGCTTCTCTTTTAATTCATTGGCCTCTTCAAATCTCAACTCGTCCGCGAGGGCTTGCATCCTATCCATTACTTGTCCCTCGATGATTGCCACGTTGCCTTTCAGGATTTCGACAATTTCTTCCACGTTTTTATTGTATTGCTCCATCGTCTGCAATCCTTCGCATGGACCCTCACACCGTCTGATGTGGTACTCGAGGCACCGCTTGAATTTACCAGCGGCGATATTCTCCGGGGAAAGGTTTAGATTGCAGGTACGTATTTTGTATACCCTCCTCACGATATCCAGCAGAGCGTTTACTGCCGCGACAGATGTAAACGGGCCAAAATAGCGGGAGCCATCCTTAACCACGTTGCGCGTTTTGTAGATTCTCGGGAAGTACTCGTTCTTCACCACGATATAAGGATAGCTCTTATCGTCTTTGAGCATCACGTTATACCGGGGTTGTAGATCCTTAATGAGGTTATTTTCCAGAAGGAAGGTATCCTCTTCGGAGTTCACCACGATGTATTTTATCTTCCGGATATTTCGTACGAGTATTCTTGTCTTGGGGTGTTCATGGTATTTATTGAAGTAGGAAGAGACCCTTCTTCTCAGGTCTTTTGCTTTCCCCACGTATATGACGGTCTCGTTCTCATCGTAAAACTGGTAACAGCCCGGTTGATGAGGGATAATGGCTAATGTATGTTTGATATCCTCCGTCATTCTATTCGCTTGTTGTTATATCGGGTAGCTAATCAAGGAGCACACTTCCACTTGCTTTGGGAAATGCTTCCTTCCTTGAAGTTCCTCCAGTTCGATCAAGAAATTGATGTAAATTTCTTTTACCCCTAATTTTCTCACGAGGTTATAGGCCGCTACCATGGTTCCGCCCGTCGCGAGGAGATCGTCGTGCAACAGAACCACGTCGGCCGGCGTGAGCGCATCCTCGTGGATTTGTATCGCGTCTTCGCCATACTCTTTGATGTACCGCTCTTCGATAACGTGGTAAGGAAGCTTCCCCGGTTTCCGTATCGGGACGAAGCCCGCGCCCAATTTTATTGCCACCGCTGGCCCCATGAAGAAGCCGCGTGATTCGATGCCCACCACCTTTGTGATTCCCTTTCCCTTGTACTTCTCGAACAAGATTTCGGAGAGATTGTTGAGGTGCTCCGGTGATTGGAACAGCGTGGTAATGTCTTTAAATTGTATTCCCGGGATAGGGAAATCGGGGATATTTCGTACTGCTTTCTTAAGTGATTCGATGCTCATTTAGTTTATCTCTTGTTTTGATTGTTCCACGTGGAACATTTGCTTTATCGGCCCAAAAGGATCAGTAAAACGGAGATGTCGTTAGGGGACACTCCGGGTATCCTGCTTGCTTGGGCGATGGTTTCGGGGTTCAGTTTCGTTAGTTTTTGCCGCGCCTCCGTGGATAGCGACTGTATTTCGTTGTAGTTGAATTTGTCTTTTATGCGGATATCCTCCAGCCTCGTGAGCTTGTCGGCCACCAGGCGTTCACGCTGGATGTAGCCGCTGTACTTCATCTTGATGTTGGCCGATTCGATGATCTCTTCTTTCCGTTCGCCAATTGCGTCGAGGCGCGCCTTGAGGGGGGCGATCGCTTGGGCCATTGTCTCCAAGTCGATGCCCGGCCTTGTCAGGAGGTCTACCAGTTTTACGCCTTGTTTGAGAGGAGACGTCCCGAGGCGCTCTAGGAAAGGGTTTATGCGGTCTGCTTTAACGGAGAATCCGGAAACAAAGTCGATGATCGCGGTGGTCTTTTTCTCCTTTTCTTCCAAGAGTTGCACTCGCTCTGTCGTGGCGAGGCCCCATTCGCGCGACTTCTTGGTCAGCCGTTCGTCCGCGTTGTCTTGACGAAGAAGGATGCGGTATTCCGCTCGAGAGGTAAACATGCGGTAAGGTTCATCGACCCCCTTGGTGATCAAGTCGTCGATCAATACCCCGATATACGCTTCGTCCCTGCGAAGGGCAAACTGGGCGCCTCCATGGCAGTTCACGTGGGCATTGATGCCCGCCAGTAATCCTTGTGCCGCCGCCTCTTCGTAGCCGGTAGTCCCGTTGATTTGCCCGGCGAAAAACAGGTTTTTCACCCTTTTTGTTTCAAGGGTAGGATGGAGCTGCGTGGGGTCGAAAAAGTCGTACTCGATCGCGTAGCCCGGCCGGAATATATGCACGTTCCTGAACGCGGGCACCCGCTGCAGGGCCTTGAGTTGGGTCTGTAGAGGGAGTGAAGAGGAGAATCCGTTGAGGTAATACTCGTGGGTGTTCACCCCTTCCGGTTCCAGAAAGAGGAGGTGGCTGGTTTTTTCCGAAAAAGTGACGATCTTGGTCTCGATGCTGGGGCAATAGCGCGGGCCGATGCTTTGAATCTGCCCGTTATACAGGGGGGAGTCGTGCAGCCCTTCCCGTAACGCGTCGTGCACCTCTTCGCTGGTGTAAGCCATCCAGCAGCTGCGTTGGGGCAAGGTGCGTCGCACGCTTGGCAGGTAGGAAAATTTATGAAAATCATCTTCGCCAACCTGTTCTTCCATCTGG
>JBBACU010000216.1:0-4446 GCA_041656815.1 Proteiniphilum sp. | reverse complement strand
CTTGAGGATGGGGTTGGAGTAGCTGTTCTTGCGGAGCCACTTCTCGGCACGGCCAATCAACTCGAACAGGGGTTTATTACGCTCAGTGGGCTCTAGCTTGGTGTTGCACTTCTTCTTCTCGACCCACTTGATCGCGTTCGCGCTGTCGGAGTAGATGGGGAGGGAACTCTCCTTTTTCTTCAGTAACGCCAACGCGTGCACGATGGCCAAGAACTCACCGATGTTGTTGGTGCCCTCTTCCATCGGACCCACGTGGAAGACCTCCACGCCATCTGCTACAAATACTCCCCGGTATTCTAACAGCCCGGGATTGCCGCTGCAGGCGGCATCCACGGCGAGGCTATTGGCTATGATACGCCCACTCGCGCTACCTGTTTTGCCTGTTTTTGTTGCCGGCGATTTGCCAGTAGCAGCGGGCTCTTTTTTCTTGAGGTGCTTCCACGGGTTGTCGGTGAATGCACGCTCCGCCTCCTCTCGCGTGGAGAATGATTTATACAAGGCTTGGTCGAACCCGTGCACTTGGGCCTTGCACTCTACCCACGAATTGTATACACCGGGCTTTACACCTTGCCAGACCACGTAGAATCGTTGTTTTTTCGCCATTACTCGCCCCCTACATCGATTCCAGTATGTAGGGCGTGAGCTCGTCCTCTAACTCTTGCGGCGCCGGCTCTTCGATCGAGACAATACTGTCCACGATAAACTTGGTATAGCCGCGCCAGGGAAGCGCGCCGAAATACTCCTTGTAGTGCAGTTGCACGCTCTTGCCACCCGAGAGCATCAGTTTCTGCGCGATCTCTTCGTCCACGACCGAGAAGTCGAACTGGTTCGATTGCAACCCCCCGGGCTTGTCGGCACGGAAACCCGACTGGATGAGCTTCCCCTCGTAGGTTTTAAAAATCACCCCTTTGTGCACTAGGTAATTCAATTCTCCGGTCTTCACACCGGTGCCAAACACGTAGTAGAAACGCACGTAGGCAAAAATGGCGAGTGCCAGCAACAGGATGCCGAGGAACCAGTGTAACACTTTCCGGCCTTTTCTCTTCTTCGGTTTTACATCGTCCATATTCGTTGAAGTTAATTGGATGGTAAAGATACGCCTTTTTTGATTTTTTTGGAGAATAGCCGCTTGAAAAAGCGTGGGAAGTCGCTGTTTTGAGCTATATTTGCGAAAAAGATATAGAAATTAGATGAACAAGTTCTTTCTCATTTTTGTCCTGTCCCTGCTATCAGTCACTCTTTTTGCCCGGACAGGATACACGTTTAAAGTGATTCATGAAAATCCGGTCACCCCGGTGAAGAACCAGAGCAGTTCGGGTACCTGTTGGAGCTTCGCGGGGGTGGGAATGCTGGAGTCTGAGCTGATCCGCATGGGAAAAGGGGAGTATGATCTCTCCGAGATGTATATCGTGCGCCGTAACTACGAGGACAAGGCGATAAAGTATGCCCGCCTCCATGGACACCTGAATTTTTCCCCCGGCGGCTCGTTTGCCGATGTGGTGGAGACCATTGACTCCTTCGGGATACTTCCGGAAGAGGCGTACGAAGGGCTTGGCTACGGAACCACTACGCACGATCATGGCGAGCTGGATAAAGTGTTAAAAGGCTACATGGACGGGATTGCCGGGGCACGGAGCATGACTCCCGTGTGGTTCGACGGCTTTTCGGCCATCTTGGATACATACCTGGGGGAGGTTCCCGAAAGATTTTTATACGAGGGGGAGGAATATACCCCGGATACGTTCCGGGAGCACTTGGGGTTAAAGCAAGACGATTATGTTTCCCTCACCTCGTTCACGCACCATCCGTTTTATACCGCTTTCCCTCTCGAGGTGCCGGATAACTGGCGGTGGGCCACCTCGTACAACCTCCCGGTAGAGGAACTGATGGAGGTGATGGAGCACGCCATCAGGAAGGGGTACACCATTGCCTGGGCTTCGGACGTGAGTGAAACCGGCTTTTCACGATCAGGGATCGCGATTGTTCCTGACGAAAACGCGCCGGAGAATGCGGGATCAGACCAAGAGAGGTGGCTGGGGCAATCGGCACGGGAGAGAGATGCCGAGCTCAGGACACGGGTAGGAAGCGAAGTGCTGGCTGAAAAAAACATCACCCAGGAGATGCGCCAAGAGGCGTATGACCGGTATGAAACTACCGACGACCATGGAATGCAAATCTACGGTATCGCCGAGGACCAACAAGGAAATACTTTCTACATGGTGAAGAATTCGTGGGGCGATACCGGCCCGTACAACGGCTTGTGGTATGCTTCGGACCCGTTTGTGAGGTACAAGACCATGAGCATCGTGTTGCACAAAGACGCGCTGCCTGTCTCCATCTCAACGAAACTCGGGCTATAATATCACCGGGCAACGCGAAATAAACGAATCGTATGAAAATCTCTGAGCTACACGCTATTTTCTTACAGTATCCCGAGGTGACTACCGACTCGCGGATGTGTCCCAAGGACTCGATCTTTTTTGCTTTGAAAGGAGAGCGATTCAACGGGAATCTCTTTGCCGGAAAGGCATTGAAGGGAGGCTGTGCTTACGCGGTGGTGGATGAACCGGTGGATGACGTGGATGATGCGGATAACGAGCGGGTGATCAGGGTAGATAATGTGCTTGCAACCTTGCAAGAGTTGGCCTCGTACCATCGCCGGAAGTTGAAAATTCCCCTTATCGCCATCACCGGTACCAACGGGAAAACCACCACCAAGGAGCTGCTCGCCATCGCCTTATCCCGGGAATTCAAGGTGGCGTACACGCAAGGAAACTTCAACAACCATATCGGCGTGCCCCTTACCTTGCTCACGATGAATAAAAGCCACGAGATTGGCGTGGTAGAGATGGGCGCGAACCACCCGGGGGATATCCGGGAGTTGTGCGAGATCGCGCAACCCAATTACGGACTGATCACGAACTTGGGCAAGGCGCACATGGAGGGGTTCGGCACGTTCGAAAACGTGATCCGCACGAAATGTGAATTGTACGACTATATACGTGCTCACGAAGGAAAAGTGTTTGTGAACAAAGACAACCCCCACTTACTGGAAATGTCGGAGGGGATGGACCGGATCTTGTACGGGAAGAACGACCCGTCGCTATTCGCGTCAGGAGCGATTGCCCACGCGACACCTTTCTTGGAGTTCGACTGGAGTTTCTTCGATAGCTCTTACCGGGTGAAGACACGGCTCGTGGGGGAATTCAATTTCGACAACGCGATCTCGGCGGTGGCGGTGTCCAAGTTTTTCGGTATCAACTCGGAACGCATCAGCGCGGCATTGGAGGACTACGAGCCTGTAAATCACCGTTCGCAGTTTAAACGGACGGAGAAAAACGACCTGATTATTGACGCGTACAATGCCAACCCCATGAGCATGAAAGCATCGTTGGAGTTTTTCTCGTCGGTTCCCACTTCGTTGCCCAAGATGGTGATACTGGGAGAGATGAAGGAGCTGGGTGCTTCGGCGCGAGAGGAGCATCTACGGATGATTAATTTCCTTAAAGCGCACCCGTTTGACCGTGTTGTTCTCGTGGGAGAGATATTCAAAGAACTCTCACTCGCGGATGCAGGTTACCCGGTGTATGACGGCGTGGAGCAGCTGGTTGAATCCCTCGTGAAAACGCCGGTGAAAAAACATTATATTCTTTTAAAAGGATCCCACTCGGTGCGGCTCGATAAAGCGATCGACTACTTGTAGCATGTATATGGCTCGCTTGATAAGTAGCTTCGGAAGGGGATTACTCCTGAAAATGCACGGTTAGCATTACCATCTCGGAAACGGTGCCGATGCGGTATTGGGGCCCCACCAGCCCGATGCCGGAAGTGACGTACACGTGGGTATTTTCTTTTTTCTTGTAACCATGCGCTACCTCGAACACCAGTTCGGTAGCGATATTGCCCGGAAAAGCCTGCCCGTGGTGGGTGTGCCCGTAGAGCGCGATGTCCGCTCCGGCTTCCATCTCTTCATCGAGGTAATCGGGGGTATGGTTGAGCACGATCACGGGTCGGGCCATGTCGACCTTCTGCTCGATAAGTATTTCCTGTAAAGGCTTTCGCGAGGGCACCACCCGGTCTTCCCGCCCCACCACGTAAAACGCGCTATCAATCAGTACTGCCGCGTCGCGCAGCATCGTGATGCCCACGCTATTCAACAACGCGATTTTCTTCTCGGCCTCGAACCGATACTCGTGATTCCCCGTGCAGGAGAACACGCCCAAGGGAGCCGATAACCGCGCGAGCTCGGCATCTGTCTGCATATCAAGGATGGGCTCGATCTGAGAATCGATGATGTCGCCCACGAAGAGGATCAGGTCGGGGTTCTGCGCCATGATCAGGTCCACGAACCGTTTCGCGTGTTCGCGGTTGATCATCCACCCGAGGTGAAGGTCGCCTATCATCGCGACACGGATGGAGTCGTACTCTCCCGCGGGCTTGTGTATG
>JBBACU010000215.1:0-4447 GCA_041656815.1 Proteiniphilum sp. | reverse complement strand
TTTCTTGGTACAGGGGCTGCTGATCGCGCGGGAATACTTCAAAGAGGGCAACGAGAACGAGCAAGCGCTCGCGGGAAAAATAGACCAACTATGGCGGGAAATGGAATGGGACTGGTTCCTGAACGGGCAAGACGTGCTATTCTGGCACTGGAGCCCCGACCACGGCTGGGAGATGAATTTCCCGCTGGAAGGGTACAACGAGTGCCTTATCACCTACATCCTCGCGGCCTCGTCGCCCACCCACCCCATCCCGGCCTCGGCCTACCACAACGGGTGGGCGCGGGGAGGCGACATTAAAAGCGATGCCGTGGCATACGGACACCCGCTGGTGTTGAAACACAACGGGGCGGAAGAGTACGGCGGCCCCCTGTTCTGGGCACACTACTCCTATATCGGGCTCAGCCCAAAGGGGTTGAAAGACCGGTACGCCGATTACTGGCAACTCAACCGGAACCACGCGCTGATCAACCACGACTATTGCGTGGAGAACCCCAACGGGTTCGAGGGATATGGCGATAATTGCTGGGGATTAACAGCGAGTTACACCGTGGATGGTTACACGGCGCATGCCCCGATGAAGAACGACCGGGGCGTGATCACGCCTACCGCCGCGCTATCCAGCTTCCCTTACACGCCCGAAGAGTCGAAGAAAGCACTCGATCACTTCTATTTCGGCCTGGGCGACAAGCTTTGGGGAACGTACGGTTTTTACGACGCGTTCAGCCTCCAAGACGACTGGTTCCCGCGACGCTACCTGGCCATCGACCAGCTCACCATCGCCCCCATGATCGAAAACCACCGCACCGGGTTGCTCTGGGATCTCTTCATGGGGGCACCGGAAATCCAAGAAGGGCTAAAGAAATTGGGATTTACGTATAACAAGTAACACGTATTTTTTAGATTGATCCCCTTCGGCTACACCTTCCGACCGACCCGCTCACGATTCACAGGCTATCTGATAAATAACTCGCTTCGCTCAAACAGCTTATCAGACCACGCCTGTTGCATCGAGCGGGTACCCCGGCCATAAGTTGAGGCCTTAGTGTATCAATCTAAAAACAATTAAGGAGGAAAATAAAGATGAAAGCAAACAAGATACGAAAGGAGAATGCCTTACAAGCATTCATGATATCAATAATCCTGCTCTTGGCCGGCGGCTTCTACTCGCTGCAAGCACAGAAAGTAGGGAGATGGCAAAGTTACAGCGGCGACCGCGATGTGGAACGACGGGTGGACTCGGTCCTCGCCCTGATGACGTTGGAAGAGAAGATCGGGCAGATGACCCAGTTCTCCGCTAACTGGTCGGTCACGGGCCCCATTATGTCGGACGACTTTCAACCGTACCTCGAGAAGGGACTGATCGGCAGTATCTTCAACGCCACCTCGGTGGAAGGGATCCGCCGGTTTCAACAAATCGCGGTGGAGGAAACCCGGTTAGGGATTCCCATCCTCTTCGGACAAGACGTGATCCACGGGTACAAAACCATCTTCCCTATGCCGCTGGCCGAATCTTCGTCATGGGACCTGGAGCTGATGCAGGAGACGGCACGGATCGGGGCACTGGAGGCGGCGTCCGATGGGATTAACTGGACCTTCGCACCAATGGTGGACCTGGGACGGGATGCCCGGTGGGGCCGCGTGATGGAGGGTGCCGGAGAGGATCCTTACTTAGGGAGCAAGATCGCTGAAGCACGGGTGATCGGTTTCCAAGGGAGCAACGACGGCACGAAGCTGGGCGAACTACACACCTTGCTGGCTACCGGCAAGCACCTCGCGGCATACGGTGCCGCGGAGTCGGGACGCGATTACAACACCGCCGAATTGTCGGAACACACCCTACGGAATGTCTACCTCCCGCCCTACCAAGCGACGGTGGATGCCGGCGTGGGCACCATGATGGCGGCATTCAACGAGATCAACGGGGTACCGGCCACGGGGGATCGATGGCTCCAAACCGAGGTACTGCGTAACGAGTGGGGATTCAAAGGGTTCGTCGTGAGCGACTATACCGGCATCAACGAGCTGGTGCCCCACGGGGTGGCGGAGGACGAGAAGCATGCCGCCGAGCTGGCGGTCAACGCGGGCATCGACATGGATATGACCGGTGCCACCTATATTAAATACCTCATTGAATCGGTGAAGGAGGGGAAGGTCTCCGAAGAGGCCATAAATCAGGCCACGAGGCGCATCCTGGAGATGAAGTTTCTCCTGGGACTGTTCGATGATCCTTACCGGTACCTCGATGAGGAGCGGGCGAAAGCCAACACGATGACGCCCGAGTTCATGGCAAAAGCACGCGAGGCAGTGGCCGCGTCGGTGGTGCTGTTGAAGAACGACAACCAGGTGCTCCCCATCGCGAAAGGGAGCGGTAAGACCCTCGCGTTGGTCGGCCCGCTCATGAACGACTCCATCAACCTGAACGGCGAGTGGGCGGGGCGGGGCGACCGAAACAAGAGCGTGCCGATATTGCAAGGATTGACCGAAAAGTACCGCGGTACGGGAGTCAACCTGGTGTACGCGGAGGGTTCGACGCTTACTGAAACGACGGAGGAGAAAATCGCGGAGGCTGTCGCCGCGGCACGACAAGCAGATATCGTGATCGCCGCCATGGGAGAGAGCTTCCACTGGTCGGGCGAAGCAGCGGTACGTACTGACATCCGGTTACCGGAGGCGCAACAGGAGTTGCTGGCCGCACTAAAAGCGACCGGCAAGCCGATCGTGCTGATCAACCTGAGCGGACGGCCGCTCGACCTATCGTGGGAGGACCGGGAGATGGATGCCATCTTGCAAGCCTGGTTTCCCGGCACGCAAGGGGGCCACGGGATTGCGGACGTGGTAGCGGGCGACTACAACCCGTCGGGGCGACTCACCATGTCGTTCCCACGGAATGTGGGACAGATCCCCATCTACTACAACCAGAAGAATACCGGCCGGCCGGTGGACCTCAACGATGAAAGCATCGACTACAAGTCGAATTACCTCGACACTTCCATCACGCCCCTTTACCCGTTCGGCCACGGGCTGAGTTACACTACCTACGAGATCCGCGACGCGCGACTGGATCGCCCTTCGATGAAGGCAGAGGGCGACGCGATTAACGTCACGGCAACCGTGGAAAATAGCGGCCCGGCCGATGGAGAGCTCGTGGTGCAACTCTACGTGCGGGACTTGGTGGGCAGCGTCACCCGCCCCGTGAAGGAGCTCAAAGGGTTCGAGAAAGTAGCCCTGAAAGCGGGGGAATCGAAAGAGATCACCCTCACCCTGAAATCGGAAGACCTCGCCTTTTACGGCATCGACATGCGGAAAAAGACCGAGCCGGGGAACTTCAAACTATGGGTGGCCCAGAGCTCCACGGACAATACCAACGAAGTGGATTTTTCAGTGGAGTAAAGCGGTGTTCAAGTTATAGATGTTTCAATTTAAGTGATTACGGCTAAGAATGAAGATCTTAGATGTTTCGTGGGGAACCCGTCAGATGAAACAGGCGTATATTTGATAAGCTGTCTGAGCGAAGCGAGTTATTTATCAAATAGCCTGTGAATCGTTAACGGGTCACGAAGCATCGTCAATCAAAGAATTAGCTGTAATCATTGAAGAGCAAAACTGAATTAACGGAATTAAAAGGAAAAATCATGCAACGATCGATCGCTATAGGAGCAGTGGCGCTCGCCGCGCTACCGGCTGCCGGACAACAGGTCGAAGACAAACGCCCCAACATCATCTTCATCATGAGCGACGACCATGCCACGCAAGCCATTAGCGCGTACGGGCATCCGCTCTCTCGACTGGCTCCCACCCCCAATATCGACCGGATCGCGAAGAACGGGGCACTATTTTGGAACAATTACTGCGCCAATTCTATCTCGGGCCCGAGCCGTGCCAGTATCCTCACCGGCAAGCATAGCCACGAGAACGGGTTCTTGGCCAACTGGAACAAGGAGTTCGACGGCTCGCAACAGACCTTGCCCAAGATACTGCAACAGAACGGGTACGAAACAGCCCTCATCGGCAAGTGGCATCTTATCTCGGAGCCTACCGGGTTCGACCATTGGATGATACTGGACGGGCAAGGGGATTATAATAACCCCGACTTTATCACGGAAGGTGACACGGTACAGTACTCCGGGTACGTGACCGACCTGATCACCACCTTTACCAAGCAGTGGCTCCAAACACGCGACAGCGAGCAGCCCTTCTTCCTGATGATGCACCACAAGGCGCCCCACCGCAACTGGGTGCCCGCCGAACGGCATTACAACCTGTATGAAGAGGTGGAGTTCCCCGTGCCGGAGAATTATTTCGACGACTACGAGGGACGGTTTGCCGCGCAACATCAGGAGATGAATGTCTACCGCGATATGTACGAGGGGCACGACTTGAAGATGGTGACCGGTATCGACAGCGACACCCTGCTTTATGACCCATGGCCGCACGCTTTTATCGAGAC
>JBBACU010000214.1:0-4479 GCA_041656815.1 Proteiniphilum sp. | reverse complement strand
TAGAAGAAATAGGAAAGAGTTAATAATTTATTATATATGCTGTTAAACAGGTATTTATGAATTATTTGAAAATAGAGAAAAAATACAGAAATAACTGTTTAAAAGCTTCCCAAGCTGGGGGTCGCGAGTTCGAGTCTCGTTTGCCGCTCAATGAAAATCAATCGCTTACAGGAAACCCCTGTAAGCGATTTGAAATATAGCTTCCATTCAAACGAACTACAAATCCGCATCGTATAACTCTGTCACATGAGTTTGTGATAAACTACCAGAGCTCATAATTGATTATTTCATGTTACAATCCCAAGACAGGCAAGCGAATAAAGAACAATGCCGTAGCAATCAACTGGATACACGACAAGTTGTTGAAAAAAAATCTGTAATTTTGCATGAAGTGTAAAATGCAAAATGCGAAACCACCTAACCGATGGACAACGCGGAATTGATAAAACTGGTTGACGAGTTACGTGCCCTGCCCAAAGAGAACGAATGGGTAGAATTCAAATCCGGGAATGCAACTACGAATGAAAGATTTGGAATGTATGTTATTTCCAATGCGGCATGTATTCACAACAACCCTTTCGGGTGATATTACTACTGAAGGGGATTTTTCATTTATATGTACTGTAAAAGTGTATAAAGACAATAAACTATTTGATACTAAGAACTATAATTTCAATAAAACTTCAATTGAACCGGCAGTATTAGCTGACAGGTATCAATGAAAGTTACCACGCCTATTTTGATAAATTGACCGCAGATTTTTTTAACGAAAAGGGCCTTGCTCCATTGTTGAACGATAACGCAAAATTTAAGTTTTTCGATATAATGGATAGTGAGGCTTTTGTAAGCATTCGGTAAACCCCGTCTGATTTTAACTTTTCATTCTTGTTATTTTTGCCCCAAAAAATCATGTGGACAATAAAGCAGTTTGAAACGGTATACGACCGCTACCGATCCAGCGGTCTTCGAGTAAGAGAATTCTGCCGGAACGAGTGTATCCAGGAATCAAAGTTTTATTACTGGCAAAGGCGGCTGCGCGAGCATAACCTCCGCCAAGGACAACCGTCGGAGTTCATCCCCATCGTTTTCTCAGGCCCCGGCCCGGCGGCTCCCGGCGGGGAAATGATCC
The DNA here is from genome assembly GCA_041656815.1 of Proteiniphilum sp. GTDB lineage: Bacteria > Bacteroidota > Bacteroidia > Bacteroidales > Dysgonomonadaceae > Proteiniphilum. The sequence goes on along the minus strand of JBBACU010000214.1, from coordinate 3,350 downwards.
GGCAAAACCCGGTGTCGCCTCCCGTCATTCCCGACAGCATCTACGAGATTACTTACCCCAATGGCGTGACGGTACGCGTACCGGCGAGAGTAGATACCGACCGCCTTCGTTCCCTGATCTTTTTAACCCCGTGAGCCATGTTTAACTTGAACGACTCCATGCGCTACTGGCTTTATCCATCCGCTACCGATATGCGCAAGGGATTTTATACTTTGAGTGGTCTGGTCACTGACCGGATGGGGCAGGATGTGCGAAGCGGTGATGTTTTTATCTTCCTGAATCGCCATTGCACCAGCTTGAAGGCCCTGCACATGGAGAACGGGGGCCTGGTGATCTATTACATGAAGTTGGAAAAAGGCAGTTTCTCGTTGCCCGACCTGGATGAAAACGGGAAACCACACCCTTTCTCATGGCAAAAACTCATGCTGATGGTGCAGGGGATAGAGACCGGGAAATGCAACTATAAAAAACGCTGGAAAGGCGCGTGAACAGACGATTTTAGTTGATTTTTCTCTTGCACGTTTCACGCCTTTTTCGTATCTTTACTCCCGTTATACAACAGGTGAACGATGCAAGAAAACAAGGAAAATCCGAACGAGCTTTTAGAACTCCTCCTGGGAAAATGCGACCATTTATACCAGGAGAACATGCTCCTTAAAGGCAAGCTTGAAGACCGAACGGATGTTGACGCGTTAAAAACCTCTTACGAGCAAACCATATCCCTGAAAGACGAGAAAATCCTTGACCTGGAGAAGCAGGTCGCTTACCTCAAGCGCCGGATATGGGGCAAATCCAGTGAACGTTTCATTAAAGAAGACCCCGGGCAGCGTCGCATCGACTTTGAAGGCATGGACCTTTTACCCGAGGAAAAGGAGCGGGCCGAAGCGGCCAAGGCGGAAATAGAGGCCTTCAAGAAAAGACGGGTGAAAGAGCGCGGGAAAAGGAAACCCGTCCGCAAGGCTTTGCCTGAAGACCTGCCCCGGGTTGAAGAGCACCTGTATCCCGACGAGGTAAAAGACGGCAAAGTGTCATCGACATTGACAGAACTGGAGCCCGAGATCACCGAGGTCATGGAATACGAGCCCGGGAGGTGCTGGGTCAGGAAGATCATCCGTCATAAATACGTGTTGAAAAGCACGACGGGGCAAGATTCCGGGAAGTCCTCCACTATTATAACGGCTTCGCTCCCGACAAGATACCAGCCCATCGCGCGCGGTTACGCCGGGGCGTCGCTCCTGGCCGAACTGATGATAAACAAGTACGTCAACCACCTGCCATTTTACCGCCAGGTACAGATGATGAAGCAAATGGGAATAAATCTCCCGCCACCGACGGTGAACGACTGGTTCAAGGACACGGCCGACCTGCTAAGACCTCTTTACTACCGGCTCAAGGAACTGGTGCTGGCCACCGATTATATCCAGGTGGACGAGACCACCGTGCCCGTGATAAATAACGAGAAGCATAAAACCGCCAACGGTTACATGTGGATGGTACGTTCTGTCATGGACAAACGGCTCTTCTTCCATTATGACCATGGTTCAAGGGCGCGGAAAGTGGCATTGTCCCTTTTAAAAGACTTCCGCGGCGCCATGCAGACGGACGGGTATGCCGTGTACGAGATGTACGAGTACAAAAAAGGTGTGCTGCCCCTCGGGTGTTGGGCTCACGCGAGAAGGAAGTTTTCAGAGTCGCTGAAAAATGACGAGGCGAGGGCCGCGTACGCGCTCGAGCAAATCGGGCTTCTCTACGAGGTGGAAAGGGAGGCCGACGATAAAAACCTTTCCCACGAGGAAAGAGCCGGACTGAGAGAGTCACACGCTTACCCCGTCATGGTCGCCTTTGAGAAGTGGCTGGTGAACGAATACGACAAGGTGTTGCCAAAAAGTCCGATAGGACAGGCGATAAAATACTGCCACCGCATCTTCCACCGGTTAAGCCGGTATCACCTGGACGGCAGGTACCGGATAGACAACAACCTCGCGGAAAATGACCTGCGCGGCCTGGCGGTGGGACGCAAGAACTATTTATTTTGCGGCAACCATGACTCGGCCGAGGACGCGGCCGTCATGTACTCACTGCTGGGATGCTGCAAGGCGGCCGGCGTGAACTACCGAGACTGGATGGTTCATGTTTTGAGCCATATCCACGATTACGACGAGGACTACACCATGGATCTTGCCGAGTTACTTCCTGAAAACTGGATTCAGAGAAACTCGTAAAAACTCCAAATCGACTCCGAATGTTTTCCGAGTTTTTGAAAGAACACTTTCATGAACTTAAAAAAGCATGCAAAAAAATACGGTCAACACCGAATGCTTACGATAAAAGAATTTAAAGCAAAAACATCTGAGTTGGGATGTTATCATTTTAGTTTTATGCAGGCTAATTTTGAGTCCTTATTAATGAGTCATTTACACAGGGTGATTTGTGATCGGGGAAAAGAAAAAAGAATAACTAGTGCTTTAGTAGTCAAGGAGCCGACTATTAGTGAAGATTTAATTATAGAGGAAATAGAAGGTGGAGAATTAGGGATTTTAGATTATCACGATATTTTAGAAATTAAAATGGCGGAGTCACTTAATGATTTGAATAAAATAAGTGACGAAACGACAACGCGTGGTGTACAAATAAGTGGAAAAACAGCGGAATTAAATACTGTAAATCAGTCACCTGCACGATATGGTACCCAACAGCAAAAAAAAATTATCTCTGAAACTGCAAAAATAATGCTTAGATACGCTATTACTATTGATGCTCCTATCAATGGATGGTATACTTCTTATGTACAGGCTCTTGATGCCGCTAGACAGTTATTAGATTTAAATGAAAGTTTTGGTGAAGATAATATTACAGAGTTGATTAAGACAAGAGACACTTATAAACAGTTAATACAAACTATTGACAACACAATTCCACTAATGCAAGATTATCTGGATTCTGTCAGAAGTTTACCAAAACTTTCCCAACAAATTATTATCGCAAAAAAAGAAGTTACTAGTAGATTAAGAAAATTTATTACTGACATGGAAAAATCAAAGCATGATACTGATTTATTGGTGAAGAAATTAGATGAAAATATCCATGGAAACTCTGATACAGATGAAGCTTTGATTCTAATAGAATAAAGAAGAACCTATGATATTCTGTGATTTATCAATGATTTACTTGTGTTCAATAGAATAATTAACACTATGTGTAAATTGAAATGTAAAAATAATTTGTATCTTTGCAGTGAAAATTACATTTAGCAACAATAAGTTAAAGAAAGCAGCCAATGACCCCAAGAGGTGCTTTAAGGAATATGGTCAGATAAATGGTAAAAAAATTTTACAACGTTTGACTGATTT
>JBBACU010000213.1:0-4482 GCA_041656815.1 Proteiniphilum sp. | reverse complement strand
ATATCCTCCTCCGTGATACGCTTATCTCCGTTGAGGTCGCGATATTTCATATCGCCCGGCTTCAATCCGGCTCCTTCCCATTGAGAGATGGGGCGCTCGGGATCATCAATCTCTTCTTGGGTATTATAAAACCCTTCGAAGATCAACCCGAAGTGTTGTCCTACCGACTGTCCTGTGCGGCGCATCCACTCGTAACGACGATTTGGCTCATCCTGAAAAACAATGGTATTACGCGCAAATGAATAAAGTCCTTTCACCCAGTAATTAACCGCTTCAATTCTATCGCGGTATTGTACCTCTAATTCATACCCGTAATTGTCCACTTTCCCTATATTCGCCGGAGCGAGCTGGATTGCCACCAATTCGGGAATGGTTGATAGGTTCCACAAAATATTATCCCGTTTTTCTTCGAAATAATCCGCCGTGATACTTAGTTTGTCGCTAAATAATTTCATATCAAAACCAATATTCCATTTCTTTGCTCGTTCCCACGTGACGTTCGGATTGCCCGGGAGACCTTCCTTGTACTGTGGATAAATAGCTTGGTTAACGCCTGGGATACCAAATGTAGTACGAGCATTGGGATCATTAGTTAATGAATATGGCCCTTCAATATAGAGGTACCTGCTACCTCCTATTTTGTCATTCCCTACCTCCCCGTACGAACCACGAATCTTCATGAAAGTAAACGTGTTATTTTCAGGAAAGAATGATTCTTCCGTAGGGATCCAGCCGAGTGAAAACGCGGGGAAGAACCCGAACCGGTTCCCCTCGGGAAAGTTTTCCGATCCGTTGTAGCCCGCGTTTATTTCAGCCAGGTACTTACTTTTATAATCGTAAGTAACACGGCCTACTAAACCGAGGTACGCGGTCGGCAATTTATATTGCATATTCGGGTAATACGCTTTTTGCATGGTACCTAATAGCAGACCGCTGACTTTGTGATCCTTGGCTATATCACCTTCATACTCGATCGCGGCTTCACCGTACATTTTTCTCCATTTGTTACCATCGGAGATGTTTTCGCTTAGGCCGTAATAAGGCCCGCTTTCATTGTTCCTAAAAACAAGGGGTAGCCCGCTCTCCGGATCTTTCACCACGGTATAGGTATCAAAATAACGTTGACGCCTGCTGTACTTGTTGTAGTACGAATCGTACGCTCCCATGGCCCTGACAGCAAAACCTTTCAAGTATCTATCAAGGTTATACCTCAACGATATGTTCGTGTTAATCGTGTTGGAATAATTCTTCTCTTGCAAACCGAAACTACCACCGCTCGTGGGGCCCGTCTCTACCCACGGGTTAAATTCCAGCACTCCTTGCGGGAAACCGGATACTTCGGTAATCACTTTGCCATCCACGAACCCCGGGCTCGACATGGGGGCAGTACTTGTGGCCTTATCAAAGGCCGCCCACGCGCCGCCGGTAGGGTAAATGTTCTCGGTTACTTGATTCCCTAACTTCACGGACAATAATAATTCTTCTGTAACATCGAAATCAAAATTCATCCGCAGGTTGTAGCGGTCGTAGCTGTGTTCTGGTGAGAAACCGAAATCTTGCTCCGGTTTATTGTACCCGCCAAACTGGTTGAAATAACCCAAGGAGGTGAAATAGCGCACCCCTTCAGTTCCCCCACTTAAATTCACGTTGTACGACTGCTGGAACGACAAAGGCCGTATCAGTTCTTCAATCCAATTCTTATCGGGATGAAAAATCGGGTCTTCTCCACTTTGATAGATACGTATATCTTCTTCAGAGAATGTGGGAGTTCTACCCATATTGCGCTCCGCCTCGTTTCTTAACAACGCGTAATCATACGCGCGAAGCATCTCGGGTAATATCGATGGTTGCAGTGCTGCCGCGTTTACGGTGGCACTTACCCGTGGCTTTCCTTCCTTCCCCGAGCGAGTGGTTATCAAAATCACCCCGTTAGCCCCTCTTACCCCAAAAACGGCGGTTGCAGAAGCATCCTTCAGCACGTTCAGCGATTCAATTTCGTTGGGATCGATATCGTTATAGGTGGTTCTCTCCACCCCGTCAACCAATATTAAGGGAGCAGCCCCTCCAGTGTACAATGTACCGATACCCCGGATACGGATATTTGCCCTGTCATTGCCAAATTCACCCGAAACCTGAACCGACTGTAGACCAGAAGTGAGTCCCGTCAACGCGTTGCTAACGCCGGCTACCGGAGCTTTTATCAGATCCTCGTTCGAAACGGAGGTGATAGCACCCGTGGTGGTTATCCTTCGCTGGGTACCGTAACCTATCACCACCACCTCATCCAGTGCCTGTGTATCTTCTTGTAAAGTGATGCTAAGGGTTGTCCTGTCACCAGTGTCGATATCTTGTCCGAAATAGCCAATGTACGTTACCCGGATCCTCGCGTCGCTATTCACTCGAAGTGAAAAATTCCCGTCAATATCGGTGACCGTACCATTCGCGGTTCCTATCTCGATTACATTTGCTCCAATAACAGGCGTTCCGCTCTCGTCAACAACCGTTCCGGTTATTACCTTCCTTTGCTGTTGGTTAAAGTGTTCCTCGTGCTCGGTGATATCTACGCTACTATATTGAGAATACCCTTCATTTGCCATCGAGTAAAACAATGGAAATGATAAAAGGACCGCAATGCTCATAGCCAATAAGAAGTGTTTAATTGCCCGCCTTTGTAGGTAGTTGTCTACCCATTGAATCATTTTTTTCATACATATAAAATTGTATTCGTTAAAATATTAAAAACAACAGCTCGTCAGAAATTTAATTTGTAATTTAAAATAAATTCTACGTTACATTACCATAACAACTTAATTGCACCATGGTATACCGAAACCAAAAAACAATAGAATGCCGATATTAAAGAAATAATTCATTCTTAATAAAGCGGTACATGAATTTCACGCTTGTAACATTATCTGATTGCCTTTATTATATCATCGGGATCTATACTCCCCTCCGGCGTGAAGCCTTCACTATTCATGTACTGCATTATACTGTGTCTCAATTGACGTGCTTCCGGCCGCGTTGCTAGATTATTCACGAGATCTACTGCACTTATCACCACCCGACCCTGATCGACCTTTCCTTCAACTAGTAAAGCCAAGTTTCTATTGCTCACCCAATCATCGATAACACGAACTATGGGGTTCCAATCAATTTCCAAAGAATCCAACATTAGAGCATCTGCATGGCTCATCGCATCCCACCATTGCCAATTGGAATGGTATTCGGTAGGAAACTCCTTAAGGGCTGGGTGGGAAGGATCACACAAAATTCCAAGAGTATGCGGTTTTTGATTTTTTGTCCATGCCGTGTTCCAAAAGATACTCGAGAAACCAACTCCTACATTACCACCCATTTCCGGGGACACTTTACCTTTACCGAGACTGAGCAACACTTTCCCCCCGTCTTGTAAATATTCTAACGCGGATCTGCCCAGATTTTCAACCACTTTAATTTCTCCGGATTCAATTTCCTGATTCGCGGGGTATACCCAAATATCCCATCCGTTCTCAAATTTATCCACGGTAACGTTTAACCTCAATTTCCGGGGTTTATTTTTATTTTGGAAAGAATGCACCACTTCACCCAGTTGGATGGCATTTCCAATGGGGATATCCTGTTGATCAAGTGTTCCTTCTGCAAGAATTCTCCCTTCCTCTATTAATTGCCATGCCGGGCTGATGGAGTACAAAGGCTCTTTTCCAAAATGTGCCACCTCGACCTTAGCGATCATCGTTTCGCCTTCCGTGAATACACGTTTTTTCAACCGAGCCAATGGAACCGTGGTATTACAAAACCGGCTATACTCATCGGGAGAAATATACCCTTTTTCTTCCCAAAAAGGATCAAGGACTCCCACTAACGCGGTACCTTGACCGGGGAAATCATGCAGGTCAAGCAACTGGAAGCCGGCAAAACCGGGAGTGCGAAGCGCGGCTTCGATATCCGCCTTGTAACACAAAGCTTGCAGCTTTCCTGATGCCAGCAAAAAACTATCAGCCAAATGTCCCAACTGGTGCGCGTGCAGACTCTCTTGAAAAATCTCAAAATTCTTGGGTTTTAACACACCCGTGTACTTCTCCATCTCCTTAAAATTGGGATAGACACACCATTGGCCAATTTCATGACTTACCACGGGGTCTCCACCATGGGGCACTCGTGACGCCCAATCATAGTCCGTACGCGGCGGTTCCGAATTAATGATACTCTCGAGTTCTTCTCCCCACCTTTGTATACGCGGCTGGGGAATATTATGATAATCATTCACCTCGAGCACGGGCCAGCCGGCACCGCTGGTGTATACGCGACGATTATCTTTCTCTTTCCAATAACTTACAAAATCCTCGAGGAACTCGTTTGAGTTAGGTCCCCCGGGTTCATTTCCGTACGCCATCATCAGGAACGATGGGTGGTTACCATAGTTTTTTACTATCCGTTCACTTTCGTCCCAGATATATTGGTCTACCGGTAACCCACTCC
>JBBACU010000212.1:0-4486 GCA_041656815.1 Proteiniphilum sp. | reverse complement strand
GATAGATAGATCACTGATGGGTCACGGGTTATCTCTTCGGGTGAGGGCAAAGTATGACGCGGGCGGCAATCCGGGAAGCACTGAATTGACCGAATCCTCCCCGATGAAAATAATAAATTTTGTAAGGCGAATCCCGAGGTACGAGTATGACATAGCGGGGCTGCCGACAGGCATTCCCCCGAATCTCATGTATGTATACCCCGAGGTGGTCATCTCCGACACGAACGGGATAATGGACAACGCCACGGATGAATTGCTTCCGTTGTGGTATATCGCCACCAACTCGACAGGGAGCCTGTCTTATACCCTCGTGGCCACGGGGAAAAGCCCCGAAGTGTCCACGGGCCCGCTGGATGACGTCCTCGGGGCAGTGTTGGCGGTAGACGTGATTGACAGGGGCCCGCTCCTCCCGATGGAGGATTCTGATGGAAAAATTCTCGCGGACTCCAACGGGAAAATATTACTAATAAAATAATAAAAAGCTATGGCATTTTACGTGAAAGCAAACAAAAAGGTGGCAGAACACCTCAAGCTCGACAAAGACCGGAACACGGTCAAAGACGGGAATTACTTACTGTGGCAGGCGGACATGCTTCATTTCGGCCCGCTAACCGACCTTTCCTCCACGCTCGCGCTGATAGGGGGGATAGCGCTTCTCCCGCACGAGGCGAGGCAGGAGCAGGACGGGACTGTTACCCGTGTATTACCGGAGGCGACAGACGAGCGATTCAAGCTTGAAACCAATAACGAAGAGGAGGAAGAATCATGAGTGTAGCATCAGCGACAAGACAGATCAAATTCATCAGTAAGTCGGGGACCTACACGGCCACGATAATGAGCCCGTCGGGGGATATCTACCAAGAGTGGGAGGGGGTACTGGATGACATAACGGCCATTCGGCCCGATTTCTCGGCAACGAAGCCTATCCTGTATTTCGTGTGCACGTCGAGCAGGGTGGCGGAAGGGGTGGCAACTCCCGACTCCATCGACATCTACTTCAACGACGTGAAGATAAACTTCTCCGGTGATACATCCACGGGCATCTTCGCGGGGATGTTCAAGAAGGTATCGCCCTCGGGTGATAACCTGTATTACGGCGTCCAGATATTGCAAAATATAGCGGACGTGGCCGGGTATGCTCCGGCTGTAGTAAAAATGGTGGCGAGGATAAGCTACGGGACGCAGTCCGACGACATCCAGGCAAGCTACACCATACCAGTACAGCAGTCGACGGGAAGCAGCTACAGGGTTACGATCTCCGCGGGGGATAACAAGAATTTCGTTATCACTGAAAAGGGCGGGAGCGTCATCCTCAAGGCGAACGCCTACCAGTCGGGGGAGGATCTGTCCGCCAACCTGTCGTACAAATGGGAAAAGATGGGGCCGAGCGGGTGGGAGTTGATGGCCGGAGCGACCGCGAGAACGCTAACAGTTTACGGCTCTGACATCAACACCTACGGGGAATACCGCGTGACCGTTTCGAGGAGCGGGACCGAGATAGGGAAAGACATACAAGGCGTCATGGACGCGAGCGACCCGTACGACATAGACCCTCACCCCATCCCCGAGGACGAGGCCATCACGGAGGATGAGTCCGGAAACGGGGAGGTCACATATACCCCCAAAGTCGTCAAGAGAGGCACCAACACGCCGGCCTTGAGCACGCTGTTTTTCTTCGTTCTAAAGGACGCGGCGGGTGTCTACCTTAACAGTCAAGGCGACAGGGAGACGCCGAAAGCAAGCACGGCCGTCACGCGGGCCCACTGCATGCAAGCCGGCGGGGACGTGTCGGTCACGATAACATCGCAAGAATAATGCAAGTAACGAGAGTAGTCAAGTTTATCCGCAAGGGGGAAAAGGGAGACAAGGGCGATCCCGGGACTAATTACCTTATCCTTGGATGGTGGGACGATAAGATTTCTTACATGTTCTCTGATCTCGGCATTCCAGTGGTGAAGGTGGCAGATGGAACGTCACTGGGCTATTCCGCTTATTCGCTCGATACGGGAGTGTCGACACCCGGGGCATCTCCTTCCGGAGCGGGATCCTCCGAATGGCGATTAGTTGAATCAGCCGAGTTCATCTACATGCAAGATGCCTACATTGAGCGGTTGCAATTTGAAAGCGCACTCGGTGGTGGGTTTGAAATTGTTGACGGCCAATTCCAATCCATCGCAAAGGATGCGAATGGAGTGAGATTAATGGTTTTTGATGGGTTAACAGGAGGCGGTCATTTGGCAGGTGGTAATATATCATGGGATGAAGAGGGCAATTCACTGTTTACCGGGTCAATCCAATCCTCTGATGAGGGCAACAGAATTGTTATTGACGCCGGGGATAGGAGTCTGAAAATGATAAATAAATACGACAAACAACTTGTCAATTTTCATTTCTATGAAGGCACGGACGGTTGGGGAACTTCATATCCTGTTTTAAGAATGGACTTATGGCGTAAAGACGCTATGGGTGGATGGACATGGGATGATTATACGGATTATTCCCCGTTTGGTGTGAGTTTCCGGAGTTGGCATAACAATCTTCCTTGGGATGGCCAGTTAAATTCTTTCAGTATGAATATTTCGTATGGTTGGGAGGGAACTGCAAGCGAGAGAAGAATTTCAATAAATCTATTCGATGACCAGTATCTTGAAATGAGGATGAAGGGGTCAGTAATATCTAACCTGTCTTTAAAGCCAAAGGTAATCTTAGGGAATGCCTCAGTATGGCTTGATCACTGGGATGTATTTGTGACATGCTATAATTCTGCGAACATTAATGTTTACTTGCCTTCCTCTCCTTCTCTTGGTGCTATTAAATTTATACGTAGAATGAATGCATCAAATGTTACTGTGATGGGGAATGGAAAGCAGATTTCACACGGGGACGGCTCTGTATCATCTTCTATTTCAGCGGGTGAAGGACGTGGCGATACAGCCGTATTTTTTTGGGACGGATCGTATTGGTCATACAACTATTGGGTCAGAGATCCAAAATAATTTCAATAATATGAAAAAAATAAACTTTGAAGAAATGGAGTTTTTTCTGAACATCGAAAAAACTCAAAAAAGAACACAGGACGTTAAGAGTCAGTTTGCGAATGCTATATATGTAAGTGCAACGGGCATTGAGATGCATGCCCTGGCCATGAAGATATATAATTCAAAAGGTGCTACTGAATTTACTGACAAAGAATGCAGTATGATATTGCAGGTATCAAATCGGTTTACTCCAATGTTTATAGACGCTATTAATAATGCTCTTGATCAACAGGCTGATAATAAATCGAAAAAATAAAACATTATGGCAAAAAAAGAAACTAAACCGGTCAGTGATGCTACTTTGGTGACATCATTGGACACGCAGAGAATCCTGCTTGTCGACCCGAGCGGGTCTGTGCAGCAGATAACACCCGAGAACTTGAGAGCATCGGTATTAGACGGGGTAAATCTGGATGCGATATTTGACAATGTCTTCATATTATATCATGCTGCTGACGGTGATTATCCACGATTCGTCAAGCCATTCAAGTGGCCATCGTTGCAATCGGGAGGGGAAGTCGCGAGCGGTATAATGATCATTGAGGGGGGAAAGGCTTTAGTTGTATCTCCAACCGAGGCGACAGGCCTATATTGGAGTAGCGCGGCTATTTCAGGAGGCGGTGTCACTACTTCTGATATTACGACAGCTATAATGGATTGGCAGGGGAAAGCGAATACAGCCTCCCAAGTAGCAGCGTCAAAAGCTGATGCTATAACTAACACTGCATCCTACGCTCCCGGATTTTGTAATTTATACACTAGGCCGAATGGGAACGGGAACGGGTTAACAGCTGGGAAGTGGTGGCTACCGTCGGCCGGCGAGTTGTCGATGATATATGCTAATATGCTGAAAATTAATTATGCCGGCTCCTTTATAGCGGGGTTTGAGCCATTGGCCGAGGCAGCTTACTGGTCATCAACGGAGTACTCGGCTGCCAACGCGTGGAACCTGCTCTTCAATTCGGGCAGCCTGTTCAGGGGCACTAAGTCCACGCTCGCGCGCAGGGTGCGTCCGGTTTCAGCGCTTCAATTATAATTGTCAGCAGTTAATGGTTAAAGTAGCGACGCTTAAGCGTCGCGTATAAGGATGGCAAAGCAAAGGCTTGTATCAAATACAAGAATATATAGAGATTGCAGAATGCTTCTTGATGAAGTTTTGGACATATCGGTAAACTTTCCGAGAGCGCACAAGTTCACGATAGGGTCCAAAATGCAAGAATACGCGGTGGATATTCTCAACGAGTTGGCGGGGGCTTATGTTAACAAGTCTCTTGCAGTGAGAATTGATCACCTCACGAGATTTCAGATGAAATTTGAAACTATCAAAAGCCTGATCAGAGTGTCGGGCGAGAGAAGATGGATAGGTCTCAAAAAATACGCGCAATTATCTGAACTCTTGGTAGGAATCGGGAAGCAATCTTCAGCGTGGAAAAGCTCGCTAATCGCAG
>JBBACU010000211.1:0-4488 GCA_041656815.1 Proteiniphilum sp. | reverse complement strand
CGCACGCGGCCAAGCTTTCCGCTCTGCACGTAGGCGGCCGCCTCATCCCAGTGGGGATCGCTCCGCTGCCACTGTCCTACCTGCACCACCCGGTTGTACTTCCGGGCTGCTTTCACCATCAGGTCGCACTCCTCGATGGTGTTCGCCAGCGGTTTTTCCACGAAAGAGTCCTTCCCCGCCTCGCACGCGGCCACCAGTTGCAGGCAATGCCAATGATCGGGCGTGCCGATAATCACCACGTCCACGTCTTTGTTGTCCATCACCCGGCGCCAGTCCTTCACCAGTTGAGGCGGTTTTTTTCCTGTCATCTCTTCCAGTTCAGACGCCCGTTGGTAGAGCCACTGGTCATCCACATCACATAGGGAGACGCACTCCGTACCCGGGTATTGAAGAAAAGTTTTGAGGTTGGTCCATCCTTGGTTACGGCAGCCTATCAGTCCGATTTTAATTTTATTACTCGGGGCCGATTGCCCGAAGACGGAAGAGTACGAGCTTCCCATCAAGGGCGCCAAACCCAGTCCGGTAGCCGTGATAGCAGATTTTTTCAAGAAAATTCGTCGATCCATATTTTGCGGTATTTATCGTGTTAGTATGTTGTTTCTCCTCTTTCTCGTATCGGCACGCCCCCGTTCGCGTCGTCCTCTCGCCCAAATCAAGCCGCCGTGCACGAACACGGGAATCCGCGTGCCGGTACTCGAGAAAACAAAGATAATAAAGATTAAACAAAATAGGCAGAAATTTCTCTTTTATGCTGAGCGCCCTGTCTCCCCTCCCTCTTCGCTCCTGCTGGCAAAAAGGACATTCAAGTCAACCCGCGCAGTATTCCTCCATCAATCGGAAGGGTGGTCCCGTTCACGGAGCGGGCCTGGTCGGAACAGAGGTAGGTGACCAAGTCGCCCAGCTCCCGGGGGTCCATGTAGCGCTCGTGGGGGAAATTGGCGATTGCCTTTTGCTCGTAGGCCTCCACCGTGATGCCCTCCTCTTTTGCACGCGTCTCCATAAGTTGGGTTACGCGGTCTGTCCTGAAATAACCCGGTGCTATATTATTGATGGTAATCCCTTTCCCGATCAACTCCTTGCTGATGGTCTTGGCATAGCTCACCACAGCGGAGCGGAAAATATTCGACAACACCATATTGGGAGCAGGCTCCTTCACGGTGACGGAGGCAATATTGATGATTCTCCCCCACCCCTGCCGTTCCATGTAGGGCAAGCACAGGCCGATCATCCGGATGTTGTATTTCAGTACCGAGCGGTAGGCTTCGTCCAGGTCCGCTTCCGAGATATCTCGAAATGTTCCCGGTTTCGGGCCGCCCGAATTGTTGATCAGGATATCGATGCCCTCGAAACGTTCCACCGCGGCCTGAACCACTCGCTTATTGTCGTCTTCACTGCTCATGTCGGCTACCAGCGCCAGTACTTCTACCCCAAGCGACTCGATCTCCATGCGCGTGTTCTGGAGTGCCTCCTCGTTACGGGCACAGAGCACGATATTGGTCCCTTCCCATGCCAGCGAGAGCGCGCAGGCTTTTCCCAGCCCTTTGCTACTGCCGCCTATCAAGGCTGTTTTTCCTTTTAGATTGAAATCCATAACGGGTAATTTTATCCTTGTTTAACTATTTAATCGCACTGTTCGCCCCGTCGTTGCCAAAGAGTAGAACAGGCGTGGTTCTAGACCATGAATTTACAGAAATCTATTTGATTATCGACGAATTTTTCAAAGAATCCGACAATATCATTCGAAAACACCTGTTGTTGGATACAAAAACAAAACTTTTTAACTATTTTTCAGTCTCCTCCTTACCCTATTTTCCCTATACTTTATTCTTACCTCACTCTTACCTCACTCTAAGCCTCTTCGTATAAACTTGAGCAAAGTAAGGCGAAGATAGGAGTAAAATAAGAAAGAAATATTAACTATTCCCGGATTTAACCCTTTCCACGTTTATAAAAAATAGTCGCGACTTAGCACGAAATAACGCTTAGAAATAACATCTAACGAGAAAGGTTGTTTTCTTTTTTCGTATCTTTGCCCCTTAAAACAATTCCTACTCGAGCTATTTCGTTAAGCAATGGACAGAAGACAAACTCGTTTGGATTATGTCATTGCGAGAAATAGTCTTTATACAACGCTATAGAAATTATGTCAAAACGATTTAAACGCACGCTCATTACTTCTGCATTGCCCTATGCCAACGGTCCGGTTCATATTGGCCACTTGGCAGGGGTATACGTTCCCGCCGATATCTACGCCCGCTACCTCCGGCTTAAAGGGGAAGAGGTCCTTCTCATCGGTGGCTCCGACGAGCACGGGATCCCCATCACGCTCAAGGCGCGGGCCGAGGGTGTGACGCCCCAAGATATCGTGGATCGCTACCACGAACTGATCAAGCAATCGTTTGAAGCGTTTGGCATCACGTTTGACATATACTCCCGGACCACCTCCGAGACTCATCGGCAGGTGGCATCCGATTTCTTTCGCGCGCTCTACGACAAGGGCGAGTTCACGGAACAGGAGAGCGAGCAGTATTACGACGAGGAGGCGAAGCAATTCCTGGCCGACCGGTATATCGTGGGCACCTGTCCCCACTGCGGAAACGAGAAAGCGTATGGCGACCAGTGCGAGCAGTGCGGCACCTCCTTGAGCCCGTCGGAGCTGGTTAACCCGAGGTCCACGCTCAGCGGGAGCCAGCCGGTGACGCGCGCGACAAAGCATTGGTACCTGCCGCTCGACAAGCACGAATCGTGGCTGCGTCAATGGATACTGGAGGATCATAAGGAGTGGAAGACCAATGTCTATGGCCAGTGCAAGTCGTGGCTCGACGTGGGGTTACAACCGCGGGCAGTAAGCCGTGACCTCGACTGGGGCGTGCCTGTCCCCGTGGAAGGTGCCGAGGGAAAAGTACTATATGTTTGGTTTGACGCCCCCATCGGGTATATCTCCAACACCAAAGAGCTGTTGCCCGACAGTTGGGAGAAGTGGTGGAAGGACGAGGAGACCAAGCTGCTCCATTTCATCGGGAAAGACAACATCGTGTTTCACTGCATCGTCTTCCCCGCGATGTTGAAAGCAGAAGGTTCCTATATCCTCCCGGAAAACGTGCCGGCAAACGAATTCTTGAACCTCGAAGGCGACAAGATATCCACCTCCAATAACTGGGCGGTATGGCTGCACGAGTATTTGGAAGAGTTCCCCGGGAAACAGGACGTGTTGCGCTACGCGCTCACCGCCAACGCGCCGGAGACCAAAGACAACGATTTTACTTGGAAAGACTTTCAAGCACACAATAACAACGAGCTGGTGGCCGTGCTCGGGAATTTCGTGAACCGCGCGATGGTGCTCACCAAGAAGTATTTCGAAAACAAGGTGCCGGCGGTGGGAGAACTTACCGACTACGATTTGGAGACCATGGCCGGGGTGAAAAAGGTGAAACAAGCGGTGGAGCACAACCTGGAACATTTCCGTTTCCGGGAGGCACAAAAGGAGGCGATGAACCTCGCGCGCATCGGGAACAAGTACTTGGCCGATACCGAGCCTTGGAAAACCGCCAAGAACGACATGGACCGGACGGCGACCATCCTGAACCTCGCGCTCCAGATCACCGCCAACCTGGGCATCGTGTTCGAGCCGTTCCTCCCTTTTTCATCCCACAAGATCCGCCAATTTGTCCGTGCAGGCAAGCTGGAATGGAACGAGCTAGGCAGCTTCGACCTGCTTCCCCAGGGGCATGCATTGGGAGATGCTTCTCTCCTCTTCGAGAAGATCGAGGATGAAGCGATCGAACGCCAAGTAGAAAAGCTTCATAACACGAAAAAAGACAACCAAGCCGGCAAGCACAGGGCCCAACCGGTGAAAGAGAACATCCCGTTCGACACCTTCGAGAAACTGGATATCCGGGTGGGTACGGTCTTGGAGTGCGAGAAAGTACCCAAGACCGATAAGCTGTTGCGGTTCCTGTTGGACGACGGGCTGCAAAAACGCACCATCCTCTCCGGGATTGCCGCGTGGTACCCCAACCCCTCGGAACTCGTGGGTAAGCAGGTGTGCTTTATCGCTAACCTGGAGCCGCGTAAGATGCGGGGGGTCCTCTCCGAGGGAATGATCCTCTCGGCCGAGAATAGCGACGGTTCCTTGGCGTTAATCTCTCCCTCCGGAATGGTACTTCCCGGCAGCCGGGTAGTATAGAATGCCCGCGGGCGAGCGTAACGGCTCAACCACGCGGCACGAGAAATAGCGGGGAGTACACCCTGCTTAACCTTTAAAAATCAAAGCAGATGAGACTTGTAGTTAACAGGTTACCCAACCGGTTGTACCCCGATTTCAAACGAGTGATCGTGCAATTCTTTGATATCGGCCCGGAGCGTACGGCCGACCTGATACAAAAAGTGGTGCGGATGGACGAGCAGACCGCCCGTGAAATATTAACCCAGACCCTGAGGGAGTTCTCCCGTAGGCATCGCAACCTCACCTATACCTATAAAAACAAC
>JBBACU010000210.1:0-4490 GCA_041656815.1 Proteiniphilum sp. | reverse complement strand
AGTCGGCAGGAACGCCAAGCGGTGGGAGACAAGTGAGGGGGGAGGACTTTACGCCGTAAGTTCCTCCGGGCAGGTAACAGGATTCGGGGCCGGAACGGTTGACTTAGAAGAAAAGGAGCTCGAGGACGAAGTGGAGAGCCTCGACTTGGCCATAGAAGCATCGGAAGAATTCGGAGGAGCCATCGTGATAGACGACCCCATCAAGCCGGACGATGCCCTCTCCCCTACTATCCGGGAGAAGGTAAACAGGAAATTCGAGACGACGATCCGAAACAGGGTAAACAGTCGGAAGACCCCAATAATCATAATCATGCAGCGGCTCAACGAGGACGACCTGACGGGATACCTCCAAAAATTGGAGCCGGAAGAGTGGGAGATTTTATCCATCCCCTGCATCCAACCTGACCCGGAGACGGGAGAAGATAAAGCCTTGTGGCCATTCAAGCACACCCTCGAGGAGCTTTATAAAATACGGGATAACAATAGCTGGGTTTTCAATACCCAGTACCAGCAGAACCCCATGCCCATGGAGGGGCTCATGTACGAAAACGAGTTCAAGGAATACGAGATCATCCCGGAGACGAGAAAAAAGCGGGTAAAGAACTACACCGATACAGCCGACACCGGAGCAGATTATTTGTGCTCCATTACCTATTTAGAAACAGAGATAGGCAATTTCGTCCTCGATATCCTCTACACCACAAAATCGATGGAGTACACCGAGCCGGCCACCGCTAAGATGCTAACGAACCACGACGTGGAACTGGCCATCGTGGAGTCAAACAACGGGGGGCGTTCATTTGCCCGTGCAGTGGAACAGCAGTGCCGTTTGATGTATAATAATACAACCCGCTTCAAGTGGTTTCACCAGAAGGCAAACAAGCAGGCTCGCATCTTCAACAACACGGCCGCCGTGCAGAACCTTACGTATTTTCCCAAGGGATGGAAAACCAAGTACCCACGATTTTACAACGATCTTACAACATATATGAAAGTAGGAACCAACCAACACGACGACGCTCCCGACGCTCTGACCGGTACAATTGAATTCAGGCCCAGCGGACGAAAGGGGAATGCGGCCGACTATTTTTAAATATTCACCAAAACCAAAACAGCAATGAACTTCAACGAATTAATTAAAGGAAAAGCAACGGCCGATGACATGATAAAAGAACTCAAGCGAGGACGGCCGACAGACCTCCCGGACGTGGACGAGTTTGTAAAACAAATCGATCCCGCCCAGCACGACATCAACGACACCGCCAATCGACCGGACAAGTGGGTCAAGGTAGATATTGACGACGCCAAGGACGAGGATGGCAACAACATTACCGTCACCGTAGGAGACGGGGAAGGGAAGCGAACAACAATGAGGAAGGAGGCAGTCGCACGGGTAGCATTTGCCCTGCAAAAACTGATCGTCAAGAGAGCCGTCGCCTTCACTTTTGGGAACCCCGTAGTACTGAATGCCGACATCGAGGATGGTAGCAAGGAGCAAGAAGTTTTTGACGCCGTGAAAAAGGTACTATTCAAAACAAAAGGACGCACGGTCAACAGGACAGTCGCCCGGGAAATATTCAGTACCACCGAGGCCGCCGAACTTTGGTACGTTGTCGACAAACCAAACAATTACGGCTTCAAATCAAAGAAAACGCTCCGCTGTGCCATTTTGAAGCCTTCCGAGGGAAACGAGCTTTACCCCTACTTTGACGAGACGGGAGACCTTGTCGCATTTTCGAGAGCGTACGAAACGGAGGGGGAAAAAAAGATTAAAACAAACCATTTCGAGACCTACACCGACGAGCTGATATTTAAATTCATCAAGCGACCCGGCGAACAGTGGGAAATTGAAGAACACTACCCGAAAGATAACTACATCGGGAAAATACCTATCATTTACGGCCGGCAACCAGAGGTAGAATGGGCAGACGTTCAAAACCTGATAGACAGGCTCGAGAAACTACTGTCCAATTTTGCGGACACGAACGATTACCACGCGAGCCCCAAGATAGTCACCACGGGGGAAATCCTCGGATGGAGTAAGAAAGGCGAAGCCGGGGCAGTCATCGAGATGGAGGAGACCGGGGAAGCGAAATACCTTTCTTGGGATCAAGCACCAGAGGCCGTCAGACTGGAAATTGACACTTTGCTCCGAATGATCTACACCATCACCCAGACACCCGACATATCCTCGGAAGGCGTGAAGGGATTAGGAAGCAATATTTCAGGGGTAGCCCTCCAACTGCTTTTCATGGATGCGCACCTCAAGGTTCAAGACAAAATGGAAATATTCGACGACTACCTCCAGCGGAGGATGGCCGTAATACAAGCATTCCTCGCCAAGATGAACGCCGGGGATTCGGCCTTTGCAACAGCCTGCGAGAGCCTCGACATTGAGCCGGAGATAGAACCGTTCATGATTAACGACGAGGAGTCACGCATCAACATA
Organism: Proteiniphilum sp.; assembly: GCA_041656815.1. GTDB lineage: Bacteria > Bacteroidota > Bacteroidia > Bacteroidales > Dysgonomonadaceae > Proteiniphilum. The sequence continues at coordinate 2,041 of JBBACU010000210.1, read as the reverse complement.
CTCCTTGCCGCTAACGGTCAAAAAGCAATAGCCAGTCGAAAAACGACCATCGGACAGCTTGGCTGGGTGAAAGATACCGAAGCCGAGATGGAGCAAATCGAGATGGAGGAAGCACCGGAGCTTTACGCCAGCGTCATGGAGCCAACTATTTAACATTATGGGTATAAAAGCAAACTTTGACATAGACAAGATATTCGCGGGCATAGAGAAAAAACTCGTGCCCCTCGTAAGACAGGCTGTCGCAGAAGCGTTCTCAAAGGCCTGCCTCGAGGTAGTAGAGCAGGCCAAAAGCCTCGACACCTACCAGGACCAGACCAACCAGCTCCGGAGCTCCATAGGTTACCAGATTTATGACAAGGGAGAACTCATTACCGAGTATTTCCAAGAGGACGGGAAGGGCGAAGGAGAGGGAGCCGGGCTGGGAGTAGCCAACGGGAAGAAGGTAGCGGCGACCGCCGCCGAGAAGTACCCGGACGATATCGTGGGGGTAATAGTTGCGGGAGCCGATTATGCCCTGTACGTGGAATCTAAGGGATACGACGTGATAAGCGGTTCGGCCAGCCAACTGGCATCGCTCGCCAGCAAGTACCTGAAATTGGCGGCGCAGGGATTCAAGGAAGGAGGGCAAAATGGCTAAGAAAAAACAGGACAAAAGAGACGAGCTCCTGAAAGAACTTGAAAAGGTAGAGCGGAAGATACGCAGGCTTTACGTCAACACCTACCGTGCGGCCGTGGAGATAAAAGCCGTCCGGAAAGCAATAGAAAGCGGGGAGGACTTCACGTGGAGCGGGAACAAGGCCGCCGCCGAGCAACTGCAAAAACTGCTCGATAGCCTTGCAAACCAGATGAACACCTACCTCCGTAATGCCACCTCGGAGGTATGGGATACGGCAGAGGAGAGGCTCCACAGCACCCTCGCCAGCGTACTTGCCTCCACACCCAAGCAGATGGAAGAAATCGAAGCCATAACCGAGCGAAGCCGGGAGGATATGCGCTCGAGGGGAGCCACCGCCCACGATTACCTCGGCGAGAAGAGGGGAGGATTGACCATATCCGACAGGGTCTGGAAAATAACAGATGCTTCCCAGCAAGAAATTGAAACCATCATTCAGAACGGGATCAAGCAGGGGAAAACCACCGAGGAGGTAGCCCGGAGCGTGCAGCCCTACCTCCGTGAACCCCATCGCCTATTCCGAAGGGTGCGAAACAAGGAGACCGGCCGGCTGGAGCTTTCCGAAGCGGCAAAGAAGTACAAGCCGGGGCAGGGCGTTTATAGAAGCTCGTACATGAACGCCCTCCGGCTCGCACGCACGGAGATAACGGGGGCATACCGGAGAGCGGAGTGGGAGTCATACCAAAACAACCCCCTAATCATTGGGTACAGGATAGAGCTTTCAAACAACCACACCACGCTCATAAACGGGGTGCCGACACCCTTTCACGACATTTGCGATGACATGGTGGGAAGGTACCCGAAGACGTTTAAATGGACGGGCTGGCACCCGCAATGCCGGTGCCGGATGGTACCGATAACCATCAGCCAAACAGACTTCAAAAACCGCATGAAGGCACTCGCCAGCGGTAAAATGGACAAGTGGGAGCCACGCAGGACAATATCAAAAATGCCCTCGAATTTCAACAAGTGGATCGACAAGAACAGCGACCGAATAGCCAATGCCCGCGCCCTGCCATTTTGGATGCAAGATAACCCCGACACGGTAAGCGACATAAGGGGATAAAAAAAGCCGGCACCCCAAAGGTAAGATGCCGGCCGAGTAACAGTAAAAAGGTGTGTGAAAAAAACAGTTGTTGTATTACGGTCGATCAAAGTTAGTAAAAACACGAGATCACACAAGCCGGGAAAACACGAAAAAGGAACGAACACTCTCACATGTATCCATACACGCACATGGCGCCCAAAAAGTCAAAACAAAATCAAAAGAAAAAAGCATCGCAAAGAACGTATTACAATAATACGCTTTAAGTTTGTGTCTACCAAGTTTAATTAAACGCAAAACAACATGAATTGGGAAAAAATCTT
>JBBACU010000209.1:0-4499 GCA_041656815.1 Proteiniphilum sp. | reverse complement strand
ATGCTGGGGCAATAACGCGGGCCGATGCTTTGAATCTGCCCGTTGTACAGGGGAGAATCGTGTAGTCCTTCCCGCAACGCGTCGTGCACCTCTTCGCTGGTGTAAGCCATCCAGCAGCTGCGTTGGGGCAAGGTGCGTCGCACGCTTGGCAGGTAGGAAAATTTATGAAAATCATCTTCGCCAACCTGTTCTTCCATCTGGGTGAAGTCGACCGTTCGTCCATCAATCCGCACCGGCGTGCCTGTCTTCATGCGCTCGGTTTTGAACCCTTTATCGCGAAGTTGCTCCGACATGCCAAACGAAGCCGGTTCACCGATGCGTCCCCCCCCGATCTGTACCTTACCCACGTGGATCAGGCCATTCAGGAAGGTGCCATTGGTAAGAATCACCGCTTTTGCTGTAAACTCGACGCCCATCCGGGTCTTCACGCCGGTCACCGTAGAGCCGTCGAACGCCAGCTCGGTCACCATGTCTTGCCACATATCCAAGTTGTCGGTATTCTCGATAATATCGCGCCATGTTTCAATGAACTTCACCCGGTCGCTTTGCACGCGGGGGCTCCACATGGCGGGACCTTTTGAACGGTTCAGCATGCGGAACTGGATCGCGGTTTTGTCGCTGACGATTCCTGATTGGCCGCCCAAAGCGTCAATTTCGCGCACGATTTGCCCTTTGGCGATTCCTCCCATGGCCGGGTTGCAACTCATTTGGGCTATTTTATTCATGTCCATCGTGATAAGCAATGTCCGTGAACCTAAGTTGGCAGCGGCCGCGGCGGCTTCGCACCCGGCATGTCCGGCACCCACCACGATTATGTCGTAATTGAAAGTCATTTGTTCTCCTTATTCGCTCTTTTGCAGGTACAAAGATAGTGAAAGCCGAGAGCAATGCCAAGCTTGCTTGAGCATTGCCGAGGCGCATCCTGTCTTATCAAAAGATAGTGAAAGCCGAGAGCAATGCCAAGCTTGCTTGAGCTATTCCGTTAAGCCAAATGAGCAGAGCCAAGCTTGCTCGGGCTCTACCATGGCGAGGAATAGTATAATTTATGAACATTGCCGAGGCGCATCCTATCTCGTACAAAGATACTAAAAAAGAAAACCGTATGAATATTCGGTATGTTAATTACAAGTAAGGCGGTTTAAACGTGGGATATAACGAACGACTTGGAGCCAAGTCAACCCGGTATTTCGTATCTCTTGCGTTTCCCGTGGTTACAGTTGTAAACCGTGGTCATGAGTACGTGTTACAGGCTCTCCAAGCCAAAGATGGCATTAATATCTCTGATTATCAGGGGGTTGATTCACATATGTTGACAGGATGCCATTCCTATTTAAGTCCAAGAAGCTTCAGAGCGTCTTCTTCTGCTTCTCGCATAGCTTTTTCCGCTGTTTCGGAATCATCGCGCATCCCGCACAGATGCAGGATCCCATGGATGATTACCCGGTGGAGTTCTTCTTCAAAAGAGGTGCGATACATTTGTGAATTTGAACGGACGGTATCAATGCTGATAAAAATATCGCCCGAAATAGTCTCTTCTTCTGAATAGTCGAACGTGATAATGTCCGTGTAATAATCGTGCTGCAGATACTGGCGGTTAATCTCTAAAATTCTCTCATCGGTGCAAAACAGGTAAGAGATGTTCCCCGCGTTTTTCCCGTGGTTTTGGGCGACTGCTTTTATCCAATTTGCTGTTTCCCGTTTTTTGATTTTCGGGAGCGCCACATTTTCTGCTTGAAAAGTAATTGCCATATTATTAATATCTATTAACTTCGAGAGTCCCTGTTTCTCACCCGAAAAAGAGGTAGGCCACGAAAATTGCCGCCAGTATGCTGCACAAATCGGCCAAAAGGGCTATGGGAACGGTATAGCGTGAATTTTTGATGTTCACCGCCCCGTAGTAAACAGCCACGATGTAGAAGGTCGTGTCGGTAGCTCCTTGCATCACGCTCGATAGTCTTCCGGCAAACGAGTCCGCCCCGAATGCCTGCATGGTGTCAATCATCATCCCGCGGGCACCGCTGCCACTCAACGGCTTCATAAGCGCCGTGGGCATCCCGTCCACCCAACGGGTGTCGCTTCCGGTAAGCGCCACGAGGTCGCGCAGTCCCTCCATCAGGAAATCCATGGCCCCGGAGGCGCGGAAGACGCCAATCCCCACCAATATCGCGATCAGGAACGGAATAATGGTCACCGCGGTTTTAAACCCCTCCTTCGCGCCGTCGATAAACGCGTCGAATATATTGATTTTTCGTTTCAAGGCTTTTGCGATAAATAGCACGATAATCCCGAACAGGATGATATTCGCGATGAGGCTGGAAAAAATATTGACCTGCTCTTGGGTCATCGATTGAAAGAGCAAGACCGTTCCGGCAATAAGCCCGATCATGGCAATCAGGAACCCGAGTATCGCCCTGCTAAAGATATTAATGCCCTGTTTCAGGCATACGGCCACCATCCCCACCAGCGTGGAGGAAAAGGTGGCGATCATGATGGGAATAAAGACATCGGCAGGGTTCGCGGCACCCAGTTGTGCCCGGTACACCATCACGGTGACCGGGATCAACGTCAGCCCCGACGCGTTCAGTATCAAGAACATGATCATGGGATTCGAAGCTTGGTCTTTCTTCGGGTTAATCTCCTGCAATTCTTGCATCGCTTTCAGCCCGAACGGGGTAGCCGCGTTATCAAGGCCCAGCATGTTGGCCGAGATATTCATCAAGATAGAACCCGAAGCGGGGTGATTCTTCGGGATATGCGGAAAAAGTTTAGAAAAAAGGGGAGCAACTGCACGAGAAAAGAGTTCGACCATGCCTCCCCGTTCGCCAATTTTCATCACTCCCAACCAGAGGGATAGGATCCCCGTCAGCCCCAGTGATATTTCGAAGCCGGTACGTGCCGAGTCGTAGGTAGAGTTCATGATATCGGTGAACACGTTCATATCCCCGAAGAAAATGAGCTTCACCAACGCCACGACGAAAGCGACTAAGAAGAAGGAGATCCATATGTAATTCAGTACCATGCTATAAGGAGGTCAATGGTGATAAATAAGAGCCCTTGCTATTATGTCAGGATTCACGGGTAATGCATCCACGTAAAAAACTGAAGGTACAAATGTAAAAAAATCACTTGGTTAATGCAAGGGCGTAAGTTTCTAGCTTTCGATATCGGAATATTGATTTTTTTGCTTAAGTTTGTGAACACGAGTTAAGAACGTGATCCGATGAAGTGGAAAGACTTTTTATATTTTCGGAGAGGTTCAAAAACCGCGGTTATCCTGCTGCTGATCCTGATCGTGTTGACCCTTATCCTGAATATCGTGTTGAGTTACCGCGACTCATCCGCGATCGTCGTGGTGCAAAACGATTCCATCGCTCAGGCCTTCGATGAATTCTTGCGGGAATTGAAGCGGATTGACTCCTCTTCTCCCGAGACAAGCAGCGAACCTCCTCGAGAAGCGCTAAAACGTCCAAGCCGCGATACAAGATCCGGCACCTTCGCGTATGGTACCTATGACCCCAATAGCCCTCATCCCGATGATCCGCACCCTGATAATGCCCCTCGCACCGATCAATCTTTATCAGGGGCTCCACGTTATCCCTTCACGGAAAAATTAGCCGTGGGAGAGACCATTTCGCTGAACTCGCCCGATACCGCAGAGTGGAAGAAGGTCCCGGGCATCGGCAGCACGTATGCCTCCCGCATCGTGGAGTATCGTGATCGGCTGGGCGGTTTTATTCGAAAAGAGCAGTTAATGGAAGTGTACCGGCTCGATAGCGAGATGTATGCCCGCGTGGCACCTTACATAGAGCCAGGAGGAAGTTGGCGCAAAGTGGCTGTCAATCATTTGGAATTTAAGGAATTATTGAGGCATCCTTACCTGAATTACAAGCAAGTAGCAGCTATCATGAACCTTCGCCGGAAGAAGGGAAATATCACTTCTCTTCAAGAGCTGGGCATGCTCGAAGAGTTTACCCCGGAAGATATCGCTCGTCTTGAACCTTACCTGGAATTTTGATAATTATTTCGTTACTGCCCTGTTCATCTGAAGAATATTATTACTTTTACAAAAGTAATAATGATCTATTGCTCTAAAGAAAGGATATTTTTTGAAAGAAATAGACGTTTTAAAAAATCACGCATGGTAAACTGTATACTGAGGCTTGAAAAAATCTTCAGTCCTGTTTCTTGGCTTTCGTATCTAAATTTTTAATCATATGAAACATCTATCGCTTCGTTTTTCCCCCGCCCTATTCATGGCTATTCTCCTGCTATTAGCCGGGTGCAACACGAAAAGCACCAAGGAAATCGATCCGGAATTTGCCCGCTATATCTCGGCATTCACGTACGGGAATGTCTCTACCGACGCGTTTATACAAGTGGAACTCGCGCAGGAGATCCCTGCCGTGGAATTGAACGCGGAGGTGAAAGAGAAGCTGTTCTCGTTCTCTCCTTCGTTGAAAGGGCAAACCTTCTGGGTGAACGGGAACACCCTCCGATTT
>JBBACU010000208.1:0-4514 GCA_041656815.1 Proteiniphilum sp. | reverse complement strand
CACGGTACTTACCAACGAATCGAGCGTGGCTATCAAGCTTATTTCCCCGTCTTTCATGCTTCTCAACAATGCTTCCGTTTTTCCGCTTATCTCTTGAAATTGTTCGGGTAAGAAACTGTCGGGAGTGCTGATTTTTCCTTTTAACACGCCGGGGACATCGTATCGCCTCCATCCTTGCGTCGTCATTAACGCGTCGAGTGCCAACGGATCGGTTTTGCTACCGGTGAAGTAGCTTGCGGGCGACTCGATATAACCTTGAAGCTCGGAAGAGAGCAAGAGGGTCGCTATCAAGTTGTTCGTCGTGTCAAGTGCGACCGTGTTTTTATCCGTAACGGAGATGGCGAGGTTGTTGTAAAACGAAACGGTATCAAGGTCCGGCAGTTGGAGGGAAAGGGTGATCTTTTCCCGCCGCTTGTACGCGGGAGAGGAAAGTTCGGCTTCCAGCTTTGCGATATCGTTGTCGTTGGTATTGAAAATCAATCGTTCGCTTAGTATCTCGTGTTGATCGTCAAGTAATAAAAAGCTGATGACTCCAGACGGGAAGATGCTTTCGGGAAAAGCGTAACTCCCTGTTTCCGAGGCCCAGGGCTCGTGATACAAAACGAGGCCCTTGTTATGAACCAGTAGCGAGACGGGATCGTCCGGAGCTGATTCCCCCTTTAAAAGAGTGGCCACGATCTGGTCGACGGCCCGTCTCACCCTGACCGTTCTCGCGCGAGGTTCTGCCGCGGGCAGGTCAATTCGTTTGACCGCGCCGTTTTTCGTTTCACAAACGGCGTAATACGTTTCACCGGGTTTAACGGAAAGATGAAACGATCCCATTCCCAACCGGTAGGTGGTAAACGTGGTTACTTCTTCGTTCGCTGAGTTATAGACCTTTCCCGCGATGCTTTCCCCGAAGCCAGAAGGATTTAACGCTTTGAGCCCCACCCGGCATGTTTGGCCGGGAACAAGGTAGCCGCCCTCCGGATGGAACGAGACATCGAAATCATCGGCCGCGTAAGGAATGGCGTAATAGCGGTTATAGACGCGTCCTTCGTGGACTATGCCCAGTAAAAGGGTTCTGTTGCTCCTTTTTTTGGGCAATGAGAACGACCAGTTGTAATCTGTTTCACCTTTCGGGGCGATGGTTCGGGTGGTTTCGTCCGCAAGCTTCATTGTCACGATCTCGGGAGCGATGGTATCCTTGCTTACCCGATCCACGAACCGGAAATTCGCGTCGATTTTATTGTTATTGATCCTGAAGTTCGGAATCGGCTCGATTTGCAGGGAGTAAGGATCCAGCACGTTGATCCTTTTCTTGTGGAACGCGTCGTTCCCCTGATTGCGCATGTACCGTGTATAAGCCCTCAGCGTGTAATCCCCTTCGGCAAGATCCTCCTCCAAGTCGATGTAACCCGAATAAACGCCTACGCTATCGGGACGGATCTTCACCCGCTTCATCAATTCATCAAACGGGTTAAACAGTTCCAAGTAGATGTACCGGCTAACAAACGCGGGACGGTTACTCGTCGCGTCAACTAGGTGGGCGCGCAGCCAGACCCGCTCTCCCGATATATAGGTTGATTTGTCGGTTTGAACATAGATTTTCTCGTGCGGGAAGTTGTTCAGCTGCTCAATGAACCGATTGGCTACCGGATCCGGTCCCCACGTGGTATCTTGGCCAGACATAATGCCCGTAACGCATACTAGCCAGAGAAGAAACATAATTTTTTTCATGTTCATCGGTCAAATTCATAGGTGGTGTTTTTGTTATCTAATTATAACAAATAACCAACCGTTTAGTTCCTGCCTTCTACAACCCCACCGAATCCCTGTAAAAATCGAAGGCATCAAAAACCATGTTTTTATCCGCCGTCTGGTCGATCCGCACGTTCCCTATTTCCGATAATAGGGTGAAGTTGATGGCACCGCCCACGTTCTTCTTGTCGTGCATCGCTATCTCGTACAGGGTCTCGTAATCGTCGCATGATATTGGAAATGCCCCGTAACGCTGTTGGATGAACCGGACTGTTTTCTGTAATTTCTCTTTCGGGAACCCACATATCCGGTGAGACAGCCAAAGCTCCACGACCATCCCCCATGCCACCGCGTACCCGTGAGGCACCGGATTGCCGCGGCTGATGGCAAAACTCTCGAAAGCATGGGCGGTGGTATGCCCCAAGTTCAGTGCTTTGCGGATGTTTTTTTCATAGGGATCCTTTTCCACGATAGCCCGCTTGATACCTACCGAGCGGAACACCAGCTCGTTCAGTTGCACGTAATCAATTTCGTCAAGCGGGAAGGCAAGGAGCTTCTCCCAGTCCGCGGCCGAGTGAATCAAGCCGTGTTTTACCATCTCGGCATACCCGGAAAGGATGGCCGGGTGATCGAGGCTATGAAAAAAATCGGAAGAAATAAGCACGAAGTCGGCCGGGTAAAAAGCACCGATTTCGTTTTTATACCCTTCGAAATTAATGCCGGTTTTTCCTCCTACCGCCGCGTCCACGGCACCGAGCAGCGTGGTGGGGATGTTGATGTACTTGATGCCTCGCTTGAAGGTGGCAGCCGCAAAGCCTCCCAAGTCGGTGAGCATGCCCCCTCCCAGGTTTACCAACAAGGAGTGGCGTGTGGCCCCGTTTTCGGTAAGCTGCTTCCATATCTTGCCCAAGTGCTCAAGGGTCTTGTGGGCGTCGCCCGCGGGCGTGACGATCGTCGTGGCTGCTGGTATGCCGGGTACCTCTTTTATCAACGGGAGGCAGTGGACAAAGGTGTGCTCGTCCGCGAGCAAAAAGAGCTTGTCGTGACGGATGGCGCGCAGGGCGTTTTCTACATCTACCGCTAACCGGCTGCATTTAATTACTTGTTGAGTCATCTGTTATTTTGAATCTTTGAATGTTGAATCGATGGTTGGATTGTTGATGTTGCCGGCACCGCGGTGATCAAGGGCATGATAGAGCTCTTCCTGTATCCGCTCGCGTATATTGAGCGACGAGAGCCGGTTGGGTGATCGGGACGGGTTAACCCGGTTTGATAGAAATATATAAATCATATCGTGGGTAGGGTCTACCCAGAAAGAGGTACCGGTGTATCCCGTGTGGCCGTATACCTCGATGGGTGTTCCCGGGCTGGTCGGGTTCGAACGGGTGTTCCGGGGATCCGGTTTGTCGAAGCCCAACCCTCGCCGGCTCGTGCTGCTTTTCGTGGCGGTAAACACCTTCACCGTCTCCTTGCTCAAGTAGCGTTCACCGCCGTACTCGCCGCCGTTCAACCACATCTGGTACAGCTTCGCGAGGTCGTTCGCGTTCGAGAAGAGGCCCGCGTTCCCGGAGATTCCCCCGAAGAGGGCGGCCCCTTCATCGTGCACGTACCCCCGCAGGTGTTGCTTGCGAAAAAAGGGGTCATTTTCCGTGGGGGAGATACGGCTGACGGGTATGTCATGCTCGATGGGGAGAAACGTGGTGGTGTTCGCGCCCAGCTTGCGGTAGAAGTTCTCTTTCAAGTAGGTGTCCATATCCTTTCCCGACACGTTTTCTACTGCCTCTTTGAGCAGCATGAAGTTGAGGCAGCTATAGGTATACCTTCCCTTTCCCCGCAGCGGCGTGTCAATCACTTCTTGCAGTAGCTTGTCGTGCATTTCGTCGCTGGCATATATCCCTTTCGCTACCGGCCGGGAAAACCGGTCAGACCGTTCGGATGAAATAAGCAACGGCAGGAACCGATAGTCGGTACGGCCCCACGCACCGGCGTACCGGGCGTGATACCTGGCAGAACGGGAGCCAAACAACGCGCCGGTGTAGCTGTTCTCGTCAATGGCCGTGGTGTAATAAGGGATAAAAGAGACCATGCCCGATTCGTGCAAGAGCAGGGAGCGGATGTGAATAGAAGCTTTATCGCTTCCCTTCGTGGGGGGGACAAACTTGCCGATATTGTCCTGCAGGGCGATTTTTTTTTCGTCGTAGAGTTTCATCACGGCAGGCAGCGTGGCCGATGCCTTGGTCACGGATGCCAGGTCGTATACCGTTTCGTCGTTCACTTCCGGGCTTTGGCCATAGTCTAATTGCCCAAACGTTTTCTCGTAGATAACCACACCATCTTTCGCTACCAGTATTTGGCATCCCGGGTAGGCACGTTGGCGTATACCTTCCAACGCGATGTGCTCGATGTGTTCGAAGTCTTTCGAGGAGAGTCCTACCTCCTCGGGGAGGGAGTAGCTTAGCCGGGTTTTCCGGGTGTCGACGCCGCTGCCCTCTTGGAAGGCGCCGGCGGTAACGGGCAGGCGTCCCGCCATCGCGATCCCCCCGAAGATGCCTTGTGCCGCGCTCGCTTGCGCGAAGTGGGTGGCGTCGTAGCCCACGATGATCGAGGAGGCAACATCCGCTGCCGAGCGGAAGTTGTTGAGGCGGTATGGCGAGGTGAACAATACCAGGGCGATGGGGGTTTCTTTTGCCAGCTGTTGTATGGCGACGGCATCCACGGCCTTGTCCGAGTGGATGGAAAGGATCACGAGGTCGAATGCCTTCAACGTGTCAAGT
>JBBACU010000207.1:0-4518 GCA_041656815.1 Proteiniphilum sp. | reverse complement strand
CCCCCGGTACGTCCGTAGTGCTCGATGGCCGTGGTCTGTCCATCCTGCACGATCGCCATGCGGTGAATATCGTTGTTCTTATCGAACGGTCCATAGATAGCCCAGTCGTGGGGCACCCGAACAGTCTGCCACTCGCTGTCGTTGTAGTTCACCTCCGAAGAGCGAGGATCGTCCTCGCGGGTAAATCTCCACCCTTTCTCGAGCGTCATCTGGGCGCGGGTTTGTGCCTCTACAGCCGACAAAGCGACGAATAAGGCAATCGTGATTAAAAAGACTCTCTTCATTCTGCTGATTTTTAAAATTACTGTTTCAAGTAAATCCTGATCGATCGGCTCCAATCGTGAAAAAGTGCTCCGTTACCCTAAGGCGCAATTCGGCTGTGCCACTACCTCAAAGAAGTCGTTCCCCTTGTCATCCACGAGGATAAATGCCGGGAAATCTTCCACTTCGATTTTCCAGATCGCTTCCATTCCCAGCTCGGGATACTCCACGCACTCCAGGCTCTTGATGCTCTCCTGCGCGAGAATAGCAGCCGGCCCACCAATGCTGCCCAAGTAGAAACCACCGTATTTCTTACACGCGTCGGTTACCTGCTGGCTTCGGTTCCCTTTGGCCAGCATAACCAAACTGCCGCCATGTGATTGCAAGAGATCCACATAAGAATCCATTCGGCCCGCGGTTGTCGGCCCCATCGATCCCGAAGCATACCCTTCAGGGGTCTTAGCTGGCCCCGCGTAGTAAATGGGATGATCTTTGACATACTGCGGGAGGCCTTCTCCACGATCGATCCGTTCTTTCAGTTTCGCGTGGGCGATATCTCTTCCCACGATAATCGTACCATTGAGCGAAAGGCGGGTGGAGACCGGGTATTTCGATAGTTCCTCCCGAATCTCGGTCATTGGGCGGTTCAGGTCGATCTTCACGCCCCCTCCTTCGCCCGCTTCTTGGAACTCTTCGGGTATGAGTCGTGCCGGGTTATCTTCCATTTTCTCGATCCAGATCCCTTCGCGATTGATCTTTGCCTTGATATTTCGGTCGGCCGAACAGGATACCCCCATGCCCACCGGACACGAGGCGCCATGGCGAGGCAACCGGATGACCCGCACGTCGTGCGCGAAGTATTTCCCTCCAAACTGCGCTCCCAATCCCAGCTCGATTGACGCCTTTTGCAGACGATCTTCCAGTTCGATATCCCGGAATGCTTGCCCCAGCTCGTTCCCTTCGGTGGGCAAATTATCGTAATACTTGGCCGAGGCCAGCTTCACCGTCTTGAGGTTTGCCTCTGCCGATGTGCCACCAATCACGAATGCCAGGTGGTAGGGAGGACAAGCGGCGGTACCTAACGACTTCATTTTATCGATCAAGTACTCCTCCAGTTTACCGGGCGTCAACAGTGCTTTGGTCTCTTGGTAGAGGTAGGTTTTGTTTGCCGATCCGCCTCCCTTGGCAATGCAGAGGAAGTTATACTCGGCTCCCTCCGTCGCGTAGAGGTCGATTTGCGCGGGCAGGTTGGTACCCGTGTTCACTTCGTCATACATGTTCAACGCCGCGTTTTGGGAGTAACGCAGGTTCTCGTTCACGTACGTGTTATACACCCCGCGTGAAAGCGCCTCTTCATCGTTGCCATCGGTCCATACCCGTTGTCCCTTTTTTCCCATGATGATTGCCGTACCGGTATCTTGGCAAAAAGGGAGTACCCCTTTCGCCGAAATCTCGGAGTTACGTAAGAAGGTAAGTGCCACGAACTTGTCGTTATCACTCGCTTCCGGATCGGAGAGAATGCTCGCCACTTGTTCTTGATGTTCGGTCCGCAACAGGAACGCCACGTCACGAAAAGCTGCTTGTGCCAACAGGGTTAGCCCTTCTTTTGAGACCTTTAGCACCTCTTTTCCTTCGAAGGATGCCACGGATACATGCTCCTTCGTGAGCAGGTAATACTCGGTCTCGTCGGTAGACAGGGGGAAAGGTTCTTGATAAATAAATGGTTTTTTTGCCATAGAGATCGTGTTATTATTGTTTTCGTTATTTGATACAAAGATAGTGAAAGCCGAGCGCAATACCAAGCTTGCTTGAGGATTGCCGAGGCGCATCCTATCTTATCTAAAGATAGTGAAAGCCGAGCGCGATACCAAGCTTGCTTGAACTGTTCCGTCTGTACCATTTTCTATACCACCATACCCTCATTCTCCAGTAATATAATGCATAAATCAACAATTAATACTATTTTTGTAACGGCCATTAAGATAATAGCCATTAAATACTGATATCGTTGCCGAGGTAAAGCGTAATCCCAAGAAGATTGATATGAACCTGCTTCAAACAAAAGCCGATTCGATCAAAAAAGAACTCTCGAAATACAAAGTTGAGTTCAGGGGCCTCTCTATTAATGATATGTAGCTATTTACCCGAACAATTCAGAGTGGTTTCCAATTCTAAAGGCGATTTGCTCTTTTCTGGGGTCGCCATTCTGTGCAATAAGATAGCAGGCGAATCGGGTTAGCATGAAATCCTGTACCTCTCGTTGCCCCACTTCCCAAGTCAACCATTTTCGTGAGGTCACGAAAATGGTCATCAGTATTGATATCAAGCGTTCCCCACATCTTTCCACGAAACAACAGTTCCCGCTTCGCGTTGCTGGTTTTCTGACCCGCCGTACACCAAGGTTTTTTCCACGTTACCACCGGGCATCAACGCTGAAAAATAATGCAATCCTTTAAACAGGTCCGGGATCACGGTTCGAGTGGCTTTGATTTCAATTATCTCGATTTGCCGTGGTTTCTCGAGTAGTAAATCCACTTCGTGCCCGCGCGCGTCACGCCAAAACCAGGGTTCGACCTGTTTCTCGCTCTTGTGGTATATCCTTTTCACGTATTCCGAAATAACCATGTTTTCAAACAGCGCGCCTTTCACGGATTGGTTGACTATCTTGGTCGCGTCGTTTATCTTTAACAGGTGGCATAACAGCCCGGTGTCGTAAAAATACAACTTCGGCGATTTTATAATTCGCTTGCTGAAATTCTTGTAGTATGGTTGCAAAAGATACACGATATAACTGTTTTCTAAGGCGGACAACCATGCTTTTACAGTAGGCGCGGATATACCGCACTCTTTTGCCAAGCTGGTCATGTTCAATACTTGCCCTGCCCGGGTCGCGCACAACGCGAGAAACTTCCGGAACAAGCTCATGTCTTGTATGGCTACCAGCTCGCTTACATCTCTCTGGATATATGTTTCAATATAATTGGAGTAGAAATCGACCGGTGGAATGTTCCGGTCATAGATGGCGGGATAAAATCCTTTGAGCAAGAGGGACGTGTATTCTTCTTGCAGCAGACCTGCTTTTTTTAACTCCTGTATATCAAATGGGAACAGCCTGAATATGGCAACTCTTCCCGCCAAGCTCTGCGTGATATTTTGCATCAGGTGGAAGTTCTGTGAGCCGGAAAAAATAAACTGACCCATTATTTTGCTTTCATCGACTACCGATTGAATGTACGAGAAAAGATGCGGCACCCTCTGTACTTCATCAAATATGACGTTATGATCGTACTGCTGCAAGAAACTTCTCGGGTCGGTTTCAGCAAAGGAGCGCGTATCGGGATTTTCCAAACTCACGTACCGGTAATCCGGGAACATGGCTTTTAACAATGTAGTTTTACCTGATTGACGCGGCCCAGTAAGTGCGATAACGGGGTACTTGTCAATCATTCTCTTTATGGCTTCTATTATTTCTCGTTGAACTAACATACCTGCCTGTATTAAGCTTATTTTGATGCAAATATACCCATTATTTTAGATTTACGCAACTTGAATTTTAGATTTACACGAGGTAGATTTTAGATTTACACGGAATAGATTTTAAAAATGCACGTTGATGGTTCTCTATTATCCCTTATCCGGTTAAGCAGTTCATACCAGTAACCACCTCCGCCTGTTTGTTTCAGGCGTTCATCGTCCATTGTAAATCCTTTTATTATATACTCTTTAAGTCTTTCAGTTGCCCATATACGAAACTTCGTGGCAATACTTGATTTTATTCTATAACCCAGGGAAATAATCATGTCAAGATTATAAAAAGGAATTTCTCTTTGAACTTCTCTGTTCCCTTCAATTTGAACCTGTCGGAAATTCCGACAGGTTGATATTTTACTTAATTCTCCTTCTTCATAAATATGCTTGATGTGTTCAACCACGTTGGTTCTAGATGATTGAAAAAGTTCAGACATTTGCTGTTGAGATAGCCAAACATTCTCATTTTCCAGACGAACTTCAATTTTTGGTTGTCCTTCTTCCGACTGGTATATTATAATTTCACCTTTCTGCTCCATGCTCATGATTCCTAATCCCTCTCTTCGTGACTATTGTTTCAACTTCATTTCCCTGTAAAAACCCATCTATCCACACTTCCACGCGAATCATTGGCTATCTTTCATATAGCCCCATGTATTTCATCCCTTTCTTGTTCTCTTGTCAAAACAGTAAACTTCGAAGATAGTTAAAATCTAACTAATTACAAAG
>JBBACU010000206.1:0-4529 GCA_041656815.1 Proteiniphilum sp. | reverse complement strand
CCTCCATCGTGGCTGCTTCTTCGGGAAGGGGCAACGTGGTGCTCTTCGCGGAGAACCCGCTGTTCCGCGGGATATGGGATGCCACCACGCGCACTTTCGTGAACGCGGTGCTGTTCGGCAACAACGCTTCAGGCCGGTAAGGCAAACATTATCAACAATTTTAATCGTATGACGAAAAAGAACAGCTCAAATAATCATGTAAATGAAAAGGTTGTGCGGCTTGTTGCCGCGCAGGTGGTCCTTCTCACACTGGTCACGTTACTGGCCGGATGGACTTGGCTGGCACTCCTTTTGACGGCTGATTTTGCCTTGAGGGCCTTCACACGCGCCCCCTCGCCATTGGGCGCCATTGCCAAAGGATTAGCCAAAGCATTCGGGTTAGCACCTAAGCCCATTTTCGCGCCGCCCAAAAGATTCGCGGCTGCCTTGGGGTTTATATTCTCGCTGGGGATCACGGTATCCTTGTACCTTCACTATCCGGTAGCCGCGAATGTGATAGGAGGAGTATTGATTGCTTGCGCGATACTTGAAGCTGTCTTCAATATCTGCCTGGGATGTTACGTGTATAACTGGATTGTGGTTCCCATCGTCCGCAGAAATACGGTAAGATGAAGAAAATTATTTCAAACACGAGTTTTCGCCTGTTCTTGGCGGTAATAGGCGGGTTGGTGATCGGGCGGTTCGCGACGGAAGAGGTGATCGCTATCATCCTGCCGGTAAAGCATCTGCTAGGCCAGGTCATCTTTTTCCTCATTCCCCTCATCGTCTTCGGCTTCATCGCGCCCGCCATCACCCGGTTGAAGAAGAACGCGTCAAAGTTACTGGGGCTATCGCTCGTCATCGCCTACGCGTCGTGCGTGGGAAGTGCCGCCCTGGGGGCATTCGCGGGCTACAGTACCATCCCGCTTATCGACATCACCCCACACGCGGGTACATCAAGGGCGCTTCCCGATATGCTGTTCCGGCTCGACATCCCCCCGTTAATGCCTGTGCTGAGCGCGCTGGTGTTGGCATTTATCGTGGGGATTGGTGTACTGCTGGCCAAGACAGGAAGGATTGAAAAGGCGTTATACGAGTTCCAAGATATCGTGTTCGTGGCGGTTAAAAGGATCTTGATCCCTCTGCTTCCCTTCTTTATCGCGGCCAACTTCGCGGTGTTTGCCTACGAGGGCAACTTGGTGTCTCAATTGCCCGTGTTCCTGCTGATCATACTCATCACCATCCTTTGCCATTTGATCTGGCTCACCTTGTTATACGGGGTGGCAGGAATCTACTCGGGCAAGAACCCGTGGCACGTGATCAAGCACTACGGACCGGTAGCGTTGACCGCATTGGGCTCGCAATCTTCGGCGGCGAGCTTGGGTGTTGCCATCGAAGAGACCCGCAAGAGCCCGGTGCTTAAGCCGGAAGTACGGGATTTCTCCATTCCCCTGTTGGGCAACATCCACTTCCCCGGATCGGTTTTAGATATTTCATTCTTGGCGTTGGCCGTATCCTTTTTGCTATATGGTACCCTGCCCGGCATTGAAAAGATGATCCTTTTCATCCCGCTACTCGCGATTTTCGGGGTGGCTGCCCCGGGATTACCCGGCGGCACACTCTTCGCTTCCATCGGGCTGATACAAGCCCTCCTGGGAATTGACGAGGCAGGCATCGCGTTGATGATCACAATTTTTGCCTTGCTCGACAGTTTTGGCACCACGCACAATATCACGAGCGACGGGGCATTATCACTGATTCTCACGAAGTATTCCGAAAAACAGAACAAAAATCCTACCCCCGGCACGCGCGTCACGGCGGCGATAAAACAGGAAAGCATTTATCATAAAGAGTTAATAAGCACGGGGGTGGGAAAAGGCCCCGAAAGAAAAGAGGCGGATACAACGACGCAAATGAATTAGGAAATCAGAACAACGTTGACGCGAGCGCTTTGTACGAGTCAAAAACGTGATTGGCACCGGCACCGGTCAAGACTTCCTTGGAGAACGAAGTAGTTAGCCCGTACACCTTACACCCTGCTGCTTTTCCGGCAGTAATGCCGATGGTGGAATCCTCGATAATAATCGTGGAATCCCTGTCGGCTTCTGTCTTTTCAAAGGCCAGCAGGTAAGGAGCGGGGTCGGGTTTGTGCTTCTCGGTGTCCTCTTCCGCGATCACCACATCGAACCATTTCAAAATTCCCAGCAGCTTATCCACCTTGTTTACGGTCCAACGAGACGAGGAAGTGACCAGTGCCGTTTTTAAGCCACGCTCTCTGACGGCCCGGATGAAATCTTCGAATCCGTCCACGAGGCACAATTCCGGCAAGAGGGAGTCAAATAACCTGTCCTTTTCACCTAGGAATTTCTCGATATCAACACGCCCCCCGGCATCAAGATGGTCGCGCGCGTACTCGAAAAAAGAGCGGTCCGATTTTCCGGTAAAGCCGGGAAGCATCGCCGCGGGGTAGGCGATGCCATTGTTATCCAACGTGAGGCCCAATGCTTTCAGGTGCAGCTTTTCAGAATCAATCACCACACCGTCCATGTCAAAAAACAACGATGTTATCAACATATCTTATTAAAATTACATGCCGCAAGAAGGAGTTGTTCGGCGTGGTTAGCAAATTTACTCAAAATCATTATTATCTCCAACTATTCCTTGGGCGCCCAAGGGAGTGGACAGGCGAAAAGCACGCGTGGGAACAAACACGCGTGGAAAGAACCTCGAAGTCAGACAAACGCGCTCATTTTTTTTACTTTTTATTTCATATTTTCGATTATTGCCCTATCTTTGTAGCAAATTCATGCAATTACAATGTTAGAATTGTATTTTATATACTCGCGTACCTCCACTACAACGACCATGACCCCTTGGGGGGTTATGTAAATTTTCACATCCGTAAGCAGGCACTGCTTTATTCGCGCACCAACCGGTGAGCGTTTTCAAAATTAGCATTTTCGCTCGTTCAAGCAACAACCAACATTCTAATCCTAAAGCAAGGATGGTATCTTGACGAGTCATATTCGAATAAAACAGTATTAATTATGAAACGAGCATCTAAATCATTAAACGCAAGCACATGATTAAAGCGAGTTCATTAACATTAGATATTTGCTCGTCATGGCATAGCTCAAACAAGTTTGGCTCTGCTCATTTGACTCAACGCAAATATTCCATACACCGTAGTGTAAAAAATAAATTAATCGTATGAAGCTGATGAAATTCGGCGGGACATCGGTGGGAAGTCCCGAAAGTTTGCAGCTGGTCAAGCAGATCATAGAAAAAGAGCAAGAGCCGGTGATCGTGGTGGTCTCGGCATTAGATGGGGTAACAGATCGTCTTCTCTTGGCTGCCGATTTCGCGCTGAACAACAACCCGGGGTACAAGAGTTTGTTGGAAGAGATCATCGCGCGGCACGACGAGATCATCGAAAAGATGCTGGTTGCTCCTTCCCGGCAAGAGGTAGAACTGAAGGTACGGCAACTGTACGACGAACTGCAAAATATTTTACGCGGCGTATTTCTTATCGGCGACTTGTCGCAGAAGACGTCCGACAAGATCGTGAGCTACGGTGAACGGCTCTCGTCGCTTATCATCAGCAAGGTGATCGACGGGGCACAACTTTACGATGCCAGCACGTTCATCAAAACCAACAAGCAGTTCAGCCACCACATCCCGGATCTCGAACGCTCCAACGAGTTGATACGAGAGACGTTCGCGAAGATGCCACCTCCACATGTGGCCGTCGTGCCGGGATTCGTGTCCTCGAGCCACGACAATAACGACATCACCAACTTGGGGCGAGGGGGATCGGACTACACCGCCTCCATCATCGCGGCAGCAATGGACGCTTCGGTGCTGGAGATATGGACCGACGTGGATGGCTTCATGACGGCCGATCCCAGGATCATCAATTCGGCCTACGTGATCGACGAGCTGTCGTTTACCGAAGCGATCGAGTTGACCAATTTCGGGGCAAAGGTGATCTATCCCCCCACCATCTTCCCGGTGTATCACAAGAATATCCCCATCCACGTGAAAAACACCTTTCGGCCTGAAGCGAAAGGGACATGGATACGAAATATAGAACCCACCCGCAACGGGAAGATCATCAAGGGTATCTCATCCATCAGCGACACCGCCCTCATCACGATACAAGGACTGGGGATGGTGGGCGTGATCGGCGTGAACAAGCGCATTTTCTCCGCGTTGGCAGACAACGGCATCAGCGTCTTCATCGTTTCGCAGGCTTCTTCCGAGAACAGCACCTCCATCGGTGTGCGCACGCAAGACGCGGTGCTCTCCCAACAGGTGCTCTCCGCGGAGTTTGCCCACGAGATCGCCATGGGCAGCATTAACAAGATCATGGTGGAGTACGACTTGGCAACGATCGCCATCGTGGGGCAGAACATGAAGCGCGTGCCCGGCATCGCGGGTAAATTCTTCGGCGCGCTGGGACGAAATGGCATCAGTATTGTCGCCTTGGCACAAGGAGCGGGGGAGACGAACATCTCTTGCGTTATCTCGAAGTCCGATCTCAAGAAGTC
>JBBACU010000205.1:0-4544 GCA_041656815.1 Proteiniphilum sp. | reverse complement strand
GTTGATACTCGGTGTGCTCGCCATGTTTTTTCATATTGGCACCCAGATGATCGCTTTGGGGACGAGCATCCAATACGCGGGAACCATGGGCGAAAGCCTTGCCGGGCCCGCACAAAATATTCCCTCATACACCATGCTCCTCACGTTCGCAGGTTACTTTATCGGCATCGCCTTGATCCCGAAACACCTCAAGCAGCGGAACGCGTTGTTAATCTGCGCGAGCATTAACCTCATTTTGGCTGCTCTAATCATTACCACCACGGGAACCGTGAACTTCCTGGGAATAAGCACCGATATTTCGCTTTGGTACCTGGTAATGATGGGGCTCCCCAACGCGTTGCTCTATGCGGGTATTTGGCCCCTCGCCATCAGCGGCTTAGGAAAATACACCAACTTGGGATCAGCATTTTTGGTAATGGCGTTGAGTGGAAGTGCCATTATGCCCATCGTTTACAACGCGTTTTTCGAACTGAATAACGCGACGTTACCTGCTTTCGAGTCGATGAAGTATGCCTACTGGATCTTGATCCCCTGTTTTGCCTATATCGTATGGTACGCCGCGTGGGGATACCGCATCAAGTCCTGGAAGAAAAATTGATGTGATAATTGAATAAAATCAGCAAATTTACAAATCAAATTAATTGATATAAATTATGAGCCAACGAACGATAATACAAAATGGGAAGGTGATTTTTCCCGATAAAATAGAAGAGAATCTTTCGATCGTATGCGAACAAGGAAAAATTACAGCCATAGTAAAACCGGAACAGGTAACACCGTCTGCAGATGATCGGGTGATCGACGCGAAGGGCAACTACGTTTCTGCCGGTTTCATTGATATTCACACGCACGGCGGTGGTGGCCACGACTTCATGGATGGAACCGTAGATGCATTCCTCGGTGCCGCGGAAACACACGCGAAACACGGCACCACCGCGTTGTTACCCACCACCCTTACCAGCACAACCGAAGAGTTAATTAAAATGTTTGCCACCTACAAGGAAGCTGTAAAACAGAATAATAAAGGAGCTAAATTTATAGGTCTCCACCTCGAAGGCCCCTACTTCGCGTATAATCAACGAGGTGCTCAAGACCCCAAGTATCTTCGCAATCCCGAGCCGGAAGAGTACAATAGGATACTGGAAGCGTCGGACGATATTGTTCGGTGGAGCTTGGCTCCCGAGCTACCCGGTGCATTGGAATTTGGAAATGTACTTCGGGAGAAAAATATCCTCACTGCCGTGGCACACTCCGACGCCATCTACGAAGAGGTACTCGACGCGTTTGACGCCGGGTTCACCCTTGCTACACATTTGTATTCCGGTATGTCGACCATCACCCGGAGAAATGCCTATCGTTACGCGGGTGTTGTTGAGGCTGCTTACCTGATCGACGATATGGACGTGGAAATCATCGCCGACGGGGTACACCTACCGAAATCGCTTCTACAGTTCGTCTATAAATTTAAGGGGCCCGACAAGACCGCTCTTTGTACCGATTCGATGCGAGGGGCAGGGATGCCAGACGGGGAATCGATCCTGGGCAGCCTCGAAAAAGGGCAGAAGGTGATCATCGAGGATGGGGTAGCTAAATTACCCGACCGCACGGCTTTTGCCGGTAGCGTGGCCACTACCGACCGGCTAGTTCGCACCATGGTAGAGATAGCAGAAGTCCCTTTGGTGGAGGCAGTTAGAATGATGACCCTCACCCCTGCTCGTATCTTGAAAATCGATCAGCAGAAAGGATCAATCCAGCAAGGGAAAGACGCGGATTTCGTTATTTTCGACAATAATATACATGTTTCATACACAATCATAGAAGGAAATGTCATACACAACAGCTAGTTCAGATGTAGTTACATTCACGAAAGGAATGTTAGAAGTTAGAATTTTTCATACCCGCGAAGCGATGGGTAAAGAAGCCGCGATCAATGTATCGGACTCCATTCAACGGTTACTTAAACAGAAAGAGGAGATAAACATGATTTTCGCGGCAGCACCCTCACAAAGCGATTTCATGAAGGAGTTGATCGCGGACAAGGCAATCGAGTGGAATAGGATCAACGCCTTTCACATGGATGAATACATCGGGTTAGAAAAAGAAGCTTCGCAAGGTTTTGGTAATTTTTTAAAACGTAACCTTTTCGATCATGTACCTCTCAAAAGCGTGCATCTTATAAACGGCCAGGCCGACGATCCCGAGGAGGAGTGCAAGCGATACAGCAAGCTTTTGGAACAGCACACGGTAGACATTGTATGTCTCGGCATTGGAGAAAATGGGCACATCGCGTTCAATGATCCTCCCGTGGCGGACTTTAAAGATCCCAAGCAGGTAAAGGTCGTGGAACTGGATATGCCTTGCAGGCAACAGCAAGTCAATGAGAATCTTTTCACGGGTATCGACTTGGTGCCTACTCATGCCATCACGATTACTATCCCCGGGTTATTACGCGGAGGAGAGATGTTCTGCATGGTTCCCGCGCTGAATAAGGCCGAGGCCGTAAATCACACCCTGAACGGTGAGATCAGTGAAGCGTGCCCCGCCTCTATCTTGAGGACAAAAAAAGGTGCTATCCTCTACTTAGACCGTGATAGCGCGTCATTATTAGAAACCGAGGAAGCATAATGTTGCTTCTCGTAGAAGAAATCAACAAAAAACAGGTGTTATGAAGTTAAGAATTATTTTATCGGTACTCTTATCGGGATTTTTGTTTGTATCCCACGCCCAAATGAAAATTGGGATAATCGGGTTGGACACCTCCCACTCCATCGCTTTTACCAAATTTATAAATGGAGCGGATAAAAAGGAGGAATATAAAGATTTTCAGATTGTGGCAGCCTACCCGTATGGATCCAAGTCCATTAAATCGAGCTACGATCGTATCCCCGGATACATCGAGCAAGTGAAAGAGATGGGCGTGGAGATTGTCTCTTCCATCCCGGAACTTTTGGACAAGGTAGATTGCGTGTTGCTGGAGACGAACGACGGCAATCTGCATTTGGAACAGGCCTACGAGGTATTCAAGGCAGGAAAAATCATGTTTATTGACAAGCCAATAGGCGCGAACCTGGCCCAAGCTATCGCTATCTACGAGTTATCCAAAAAATACAATGTTCCCATCTTCTCTTCCTCTGCCTTGAGATATGTACCGGAGAGCCAAAAACTCCGCAATGGAGAGTTGGGGGAAGTACAAGGTGTTAACACGTACACGCCCGGGACGCTTGAACCGTCGCATGCCGATATGGCATGGTATGGTATCCACGGCATTGAGGCACTGTTCACCGTAATGGGCACGGGGTGTGTATCCGTGAACCGGATGTCCTCCGAAGGATCGGATGTAATTGTAGGTCTTTGGGACGATGGAAGAATCGGCACCGTAAGAGCCATCCGGGAAGGACATAGGCCTTACGATGGGCATGCTTTCACCGATAAAGGGATCGTATCGACCGGTAAATACCAAGGTTATGAACCCTTATTGAGAGAGATATTAAACTTCTTCACGACCGGGATCCCCCCGGTGAGTGAAAAAGAGACATTGGAAATTTTTACCTTTATTGAAGCTGCTGACGAGAGTAAGAGCGCGAAGGGAAAGATAATTTCAATGGAAAAGACCTTTAAAAAAGGAGAAAAAGATGCTCGGAAGCTAATCCGAAAATTAAAATAACTTCTTGTAATGAAAAAATGTTTCACCATCATCGCTGCTATAACTCTTTTGTTGCTATCCTGCACTGGAAAAACCAATGAAACGGACATGAATCAAACAGTGTTTACGGGAGAAGCGGGGGAGGTAAAACTAATTGTCCTCGCGCCGGGCCATTTCCATGCCAGCTTGCTTCAAAAAAGCAGGATGGAACAAGTGAATGACTCGGTGCAGGTTTATGCAGCCGCCGAAGATGCCGGACTGCGCCAATATCTCTCCGCGATCGAATCGTTTAATCAACGGGAACAGGACCCTACTCGTTGGCAAACAACCCTCTACACGGCCAACGATTTTCTTGAAAGGATGGTATCCGATAAAAAAGGAAACGTGGTTGTTCTCGCGGGGAATAACCGGGATAAAACCGAGTATATTCGGGCCGCGGTAGAGGCGGGAGTAAACGTGTTATCGGACAAGCCAATGGCGATAAGCCCCGCTGATTTTCGCTTGTTGGAAGAGGCATACCAAGTTGCCGATTCGAAAAAAGTGATGCTCTATGATATGATGACCGAGCGATACGATATGCTTAACATAATTGAAAGAGAGTTGATCAACGATTCCGATCTTTTCGGTGAGTTACAACCGGGAACACCGGATGATCCTGCCGTTTACATGGAAAGCGTTCATCATTTTTATAAAGAGGTGTCGGGTGCCCCGCTGATTCGCCCCGCTTGGTATTACGATGTAGAACAACAGGGAGAAGGAATTGCCGACGTGACCACCCACTTAATTGATCAGCTGTTTTGGAAATGCTTCCCAGCTGAGCCGATCAACTATCAACAGGATGTTGGGAATATATCATCCACGCACTGGGCCACGGAGATCACCCTTGCTCAATTCAAGCGAT
>JBBACU010000204.1:0-4548 GCA_041656815.1 Proteiniphilum sp. | reverse complement strand
TAGAGGGGGGGGTGAGATCGCGCGTTATTACGTCGCGGGGTCATTCAACCAAGATAACGGGTTGCTCAAGGTGGACAACCGGAACAACTTTAACAACAACATTAACCTCAAGACCTACACGTTGCGTTCCAACGTGAACGTGAACCTCTTTCCAGAAACGGAGTTGATTATCCGCCTGGCCGGTACCTTTGATGATTACAAGGGGCCCATCTATAGCGGAGGCGATATTTATACCCGGGTGATGAGGGCCAATCCGGTGCTCTTTCCCGCGTATTATCCCAAAGACACGGATCACCCCTTTGTAGACCATATCATGTTTGGCAACTACGATACCGGGAACTACTTGAACCCTTACGCCGACTTGGTGCGGGGCTACAAGGACTATTCCCGTTCCAACATGAGCGCGCAAATGGAGTTGAAGCAGGACCTTGGGTTCATCACCGAAGGATTAAGGACCCGGGCACGTTTTAACACGGCCCGCATCTCCTATTTCGAGTTGACAAGGCAATACGATCCGTTCTATTACCAACTTGGTAATTATGATCGAAGGAACAATACCTACCGGGTGAATATCATCGACCCCGACGGAGGGACGGAGTACCTCACGTACAACGAGGGGGACAAGCGAGTGAACTCTACCGTTTACCTTGAAGCCGCCCTCGAGTACAACCGGCTTTTCCAAGAAAAGCACTCGGTGAGCGGGCTCCTGGTATACGTTTTAAGGGAAGAATTATTCGGTAACGCGGGCACGCTTCAAGCGTCGCTCCCGTTCAGGAACCTGGGGCTATCGGGTAGGGCAACCTACGGGTATGACGACCGTTATTTTGCTGAATTCAACTTTGGTTACAACGGGTCGGAACGGTTCTACAGGACCCATCGATGGGGTTTCTTTCCCTCCGCGGGGTTGGCATGGAGCATCTCTAACGAGGATTTCTTTCAACCGCTTAAGAACACGATCCATAATCTCCGGTTGAGAGCCACCTACGGGCTGGTTGGAAACGACGCGATAGGGTCCGGGAGGTTTCTCTATTTATCGGAGGTGAACCCAAACGCGTCGGGTATGGGAGCCACCTTTGGTAGAGAGAATAATTATTCGCGTAACGGCTATTCGGTAGTCCGTTACTCCGACCAGGATATCACGTGGGAGACGGCGAGAAAGACCAATATCGCGTTGGAGCTTGGCCTGTTCAACAACCTGAATATCATTGCCGAGTATTTTACCGAACACAGGTACAATATTTTGCAAGAAAGGGCTTCAACCCCCGCGTCGATGGGATTATGGACCACTCCCTCGGCCAATATCGGGGAAGCAGGGAGCCACGGGGTGGATATATCGGTAGATTACAACCATTTTTTCAACAACGATATGTGGATGCAGGCAAGGGGCAACTTTACCTACGCCACCAGCGAGTTTAAAGTGTATGAAGAGAACGACTATCCCGGTGCTCCCTGGCGCTCGCGCGTGGGATATCCCATTAACCAACGCTGGGGATATATCGCCGAGAGCCTCTTCGTGGATGAAGCCGAGGTGGCTAACTCCCCTCGTCAGTTTGGCGAGTACGGCGCGGGCGATATCAAGTACCGCGACTTAAACGGCGATGGAGTGATCACCACGTTGGATCAGGCGCCCATAGGGTATCCCACCGTGCCTGAAATCGTGTATGGCTTTGGATTTTCATTCGGGTACAAGCAGTTCGATATTTCGGCGTTCTTCCAGGGACAGGAACGGGTTTCTTTCTGGATTAGCCCGGAGGCCACCGCGCCCTTTACCCCGTATCATTATAACGATACGGAAAGAAATTCTTCCACGATCTTCGCGAACCAATTGCTCAAAGCGTATGCCGATAGCTATTGGTCTGAAGAGAATCGGGACATCTACGCCCTGTGGCCACGATTGAGCACGTACAACATCCAGAATAACACCGTCAGTAGCACGTGGTTTATGAGAAATGGATCGTTCCTGCGGTTGAAGCAGCTGGAAGTGGGTTACACGATCCCGCCGGCGTTGACGCGCTCCTTTGGCGTGGACGGCATGAGGGTTTATGCCAACGGCACGAACCTGCTTACCTTGAGCAAGTTTAAATTATGGGACGTTGAAATGGGGGGAAATGGGTTACGATATCCCATACAACAGGTATTCAACCTAGGTTTATCACTTTCATTCTAATAGGAGAACATTATGAAGAAAAAAAATATACTCGTGCTAATTGGAACTATATTCGTGCTATCGTGTGACAGTTATCTCGACGTGGTGCCCGATAATATTCCCACCATCGAGCAAGCATTCAACATGCGCACCACGGCAGAGAGGTTCCTGTTCACGTGCTACAGCTATATGCCGAAGCACAGCAATATCGCCGAAAATCCCGCGCTCACGTCGGGCGACGAGATATGGTTGCACAACAACTATAATCAAGCCGGCTGGATGATTGCTCAAGGTTACCAGGAAGTGGTTCAACCCTACCTTAATTTCTGGCAAGGCCAGCGAAGCGGGAGAGACCTCTACCAAGCCATCAGGGATTGCAATATTTTCTTGGAAAACATTGACGATGTACCCGACATGGAGCAAGCGGAAAAGAGAAGGTGGAAAGCGGAAGTGAAGTTCCTGAAAGCCTACTATCATTTTTACCTCTTGCGCATGTACGGCCCCATCCCCTTGAAAAAAGAGAACCTGCCCATCAACGCGGGCCCCGAGGAGGTGAAGGTGTTCAGGGACCCGGTGGACGAGGGGTTTGACTACGTGGTGGAGTTGATGGATGAAGCGATGGCTGACCTGCCGGTTACCATTTCCGCGGAGTCCACCGAGCTGGGGCGCGTAACGCAGCCCGCGGCGCTGTCCATCAAGGCATACGTGCTGGTCGTGGCGGCGAGCCCGCTGTTTAACGGGAACCCGGATTACGCGAATTTCACCGACAGCCGCGGGGTGCACCTGTTTAGCAGGGAACACGACCCCGAAAAGTGGGTGAAGGCGATGGAGGCCGCGAAAGAGGCCATAGACCTCGCGGAATCCTTGGGACACAAGCTGTACTACTACTCTCAAAGCAGCCGGCAGTACAATGTTTCCCCCGAGATCCGGACCCAAATGAACATTCGGAACGCGATGAACGAGAAGTGGAACCAGGAGATCATATACGGCAACACGAACAGCATGACCGACAACATGCAAATCCAGGCCACGCCAAGGGGGCTTGATCCCGACAGGAGAACCACGCGTGCCGCTGCAGGAAACGCCGCGGTGCCCTTGAAGATTGCCGACCTCTTTTATACCGAGAACGGCGTTCCGATCGAGGAAGATAGGGAATGGCATTACAGTGAACGGTTTGCCCTTAAAGTGGGGGACGCCGAATCCAAATACTACATCAAAGAGAATTATACCACGGCGCTTACCAACTTCAACAGGGAGCCCCGCTATTATGCCAGCTTGGGATTTGATGGCGGCATATGGTACGGCCAAGGAAAATTTGATGACAACGAAACGTTTTTCCTTTCCGCCAAGAAGGGAAACCCCGCGTCAAATATCGCCCCCTCCACGTTTAACGTGACCGGGATTTGGCCTAAGAAGTACGTCAACTACGTGAACGTGGTTCAAGAGAACAGCTATTCCAGGGAAGCCTACCCTTGGCCCCTGATGCGCTTGGCTAACCTCTACCTGCTGTACGCGGAGGCGCTCAACGAAGTAAGTGGGCCCAGCGAGGAGGTGTACGAGTACCTCGACCTGATTCGCGCGCGGGCCGGTTTACCCGGTGTGGTAGAGGCGTGGTCTAACTATTCCACATCGCCCAACAAACCCTTTACTAAAGACGGCTTGAGAGAGATCATCCATCGCGAGCGAACCGTAGAGTTAATATTTGAAGGCCAACGTTTCTGGGACCTGAAGCGGTGGAAGAAGGCTGTTGTTGAATACAACAAGCCCATTACAGGATGGGATATCGAGCAGATGACTCCCGAGGGATATTACAGGGAACGGTTGTTGCATCAGCAAACCTTCTCCACGAAAGACTATTTATGGCCAATCGCGGAAACCGAGAGGCTGGCCAATAGCAATACAATACAAAATCCAGGATGGTAAAAAACGCATACACTATGAAGAATTCAACTTTTTACACGATAGTGCTTTCATGCATTGTCTTTATATTGGCTTCTTGTTCTGACGAGAAGTATATAGGCCCCATTGATAATGATGCGGCACCGGGCAATTTGACCGGTATCACGGTCACCCCGTTGCCCGGGGCGGCGAGGATCACGTACGAGTTGCCGGACGATAAGAGCCTGCGGTACGTGAAAGCAGTGTACGAGATCAGGCCCGGAGTGGAGAAAGAAACGAAAGCGTCAAAATATACCGACGAATTGTTCGTGGATGGATTTCCAGAGACAAAGCCTTACCAGGTGAAGCTTACCACGGTAAGCAACGGAGAGAAGGAATCGGAACCCCAGATAATCGAGGTAACTCCTTTGTTATCTCCCTTGAAGGAGGCGTACAACTCCCTGGTATTTAACGAAACGTTCGGAGGGATAACCATCAACTTCGAGAATAGCGGTGCCGCGAGT
>JBBACU010000203.1:0-4549 GCA_041656815.1 Proteiniphilum sp. | reverse complement strand
AGAAATGAATGTCACGAAGCGGGTAAATACATCCGCTTGTTGATGGAGAGAGATATCAAGCCTCGGGACATCATGACCCGGAAGGCGTTTGAAAATGCCATCACGGTCGCTATCGCGTTGGGGGGAAGTACCAACGCGGTGTTGCACCTGTTGGCCATGGCACGAAGCGTGGACGTGGAACTCTCGATTGACGATTTCCAGGCTTTCAGTGACAAGGTGCCCCTTATTGCCGATTTTAAACCGAGCGGCCAGTACTTGATGGAGGATTTGCATAACAACGGGGGAGTCCCGGCTGTAATGAAATACCTGCTGAAAGAAGGGATGTTGCACGGGGAGTGCCTGACGGTGACGGGTAAAACCGTGGCAGAGAACTTGGCTGAAGCCGCTGACCTCGACTTTGAAAAACAGGATATCATCGTTCCGCTGGAGAAACCGTTGAAGGCCACGGGTCACTTGCAGATCCTCTATGGCAACTTGGCGGAACGAGGGAGTGTTGCCAAGATTAGCGGGAAAGAAGGAGAACGTTTCGAGGGCCCTGCCCGTGTTTTTGATGGGGAGAAAGAACTTATCTCGGGAATTTCCAACGGGCGGGTAAAAGCCGGTGACGTGGTGGTTATCCAGAACGAGGGACCGAGAGGCGCGCCGGGCATGCCCGAGATGCTGAAGCCCACCTCCGCGATTATCGGCGCCGGGCTCGGTAAATCGGTGGCATTGATTACGGACGGCCGTTTTAGTGGCGGTACCCACGGGTTCGTGGTAGGGCACATCACTCCCGAGTCGTTCGAGGGAGGATTAATCGGATTGGTCCAGGACGACGATATCATCGAGATTGACGCGGTAAATAACAGCATCAACGTGAAGATTTCCGAGGAGGAGATCGCTAAACGCCGTGCCGCGTGGAAACAACCTCCTTTGAAAGTGACGAACGGCATCCTCTACAAGTACGCCAAGCTGGTAAAGGATGCCTCGCACGGCTGCGTCACCGACGAAGACTAAACCTTTTTTGATTAATAATAAGAGCCCCCGGCGTCGAAGGAATGATGCCGGGTACTTTTTTTCTGGTATTTATAGTTTCTTTTGGAATGTATAGCTCCCGCTTTGTACCACCTCGTGGCTTTCTTCGCCCGGGAGGTATATTTTAGCTTGACAGTTGAAAGGAACGGTTACTTTCATGATGAACTGGGCATCCTCTACGCGCCAATCCACTGCGACAGTCCCGTACAATGTCTCGTGCGACGCGTTCACGAACGTCAGGTTGCCCACTACTTGGGGCGCGATAATTATCGTTTGAACATGGTTCTCAACCGGTTTGTCGTCTATCCTGATCCCCGCGAGTGATTTATAAAACCACTCCAAGATCTGCCCCATCATGAAATGGTTCCACGAGGCGCCTGCTCTTGGATCCCATAGCTCGGTAAGGGTGGTGGCCCCGAATTGCAGTTGAAAACCGTATCCCGGTACTTCCCGATGATTATGCATCTTGTACATGATCTCGTTCAACCCGTTGTCGGCCAACGTTTGGAACAGGTACCTGTTGCCGACATCCCCGGTGGAAAGGCGGTATCCTTTTTCTTCAATATCTCTCATGAGGTTATCAAGCACTGCCTGCTTGTACCGAGGTTCCACGATTCCCGCGAAGAGCGGCATCGCATTGGATGCTTGGCTCCCGCTCCCGTACTGAAGGGTTTGCCTATCAAAGAATTCCCGGTTAAACGCGGCCCTCACCTCGTCCCTCAAGTCGGCATAGCGGACTCGGTCTTCTTGCCCCCCGATCATCTCCGCGGCTTGCACCAGGTGATCGATCACCATGTAGTAATGGGTGGACGCGGAGAGTGGGACGGGCGTGTTGTGCGATACACCGTAGGGTTGATCTTCCCGGTAATCACACCAGTCGCCCAGCCCGTGCGACACGATATGGTCGGTCGCGGTGGAAGAGAGGTAATCCACGTATCGTTTCATCACGTCGTAGTACTCCACGATCAGGGAGTTGTCGCCGTAAAACTGGTAATAGAGGAAAGGAAGAAACACCGCCGTGCTTCCCCATTCCGGTGAATCCCGGAATCCGCTTTCAAAGATCACGTATTCGGGCGCGATATCGGGCACCAACCCGTTGGGTAGCTGCGCGTCGCGAATATCTTGCATGATCTTTGGCGCGAACGTGGTAAGGTCGAAATTGTAAAACAGTCCGGGCCCGTTGAGGTGCACTTGTTCCAGCCATCCCAGCTTTTCGCGATGGGGGCAATCGGTGAATACCGCGTGCATGTTGCTTTTTATCGCGTTGATGATAAGTCGGTACGCGTCGTTAAACAGTTCGTTGGAACTTTTGAAATGGCCTGCTCTCGAAGAGGAATTGTAGACAAAACAGGACTCCATCTCTTTAATCACCGGGATATCTCGAGGGTCGTCCGGTTTATCCAGAGGACCCGCTTCACCATTGTTATCTCGACCATCAGCGAGAAGTTCGCCCACCTTTTCGGGTTTTGCCCCGTCTACCTGGATATACCGGTAGCCGTAGTAGGTGAACCGGGGGTGCCATACCTCTTCGTCCCCTCCTTTCAAGGTATACTCGTAATAGTAAGGCGTACCCGATTGCGATTGATTCACTGAACCGTCCTCGTGGATGTTCTCTCCCACCGTCAACCGGATCACGTCGCCTTTTTTCCCTTGCACCCTTATCCTGGGATATCCTGATAAATTCTGTCCCATGTCAAACACGTACGCGTCACCCACTTTACGTACCGATTGGGTGGGGTAAGTCTCCATTATTTTAACGGGAGCGGTTGTCTGGGGTTTCAGTTCGCCATCAGGAGCGGTCTGTACTACTACCGGTTGCCAAGAAGAATCGTCGAACCCGGGTCTATCCCAACCCTCTTGTTCCAACCGCGCATCGTAATCCTCGCCACCATACATGTCATTAAAAACCAGCGGGCTTGGAGAATACTTCCAACTATCGTCCGAGTATACTTCCTCTTTGGTGCCATCATCATAGATGATGTTCATTTTAAAGAGAAGGGTGGGGGGGCCAAAGCTCACCTGCATCTTCACGTAGCGTCCGCCTTGTTGATTAAAGAATCCATTCCCGAGCAGTACCCCGATCGCGTTGTTCTCTTTCAGCTGATGGGTCACGTTATATGCATTGTAATAGATCGTTTTGTCGTAATCGCTCCACATCGGGTCAAACCGAGCCTCTCCCAGCTTTTCGCCGTTAAGCGTCAGTTCGTAGTGGCCCAACCCGCTGATATAGATGATCGCGTCCACGATTTTTTTATTCACGGTCACCTCTTTTCTCAGGTAGATGCTTCGTTTGGAGAGCGGGTGCGTTTGCTGCCACCGTTGACCCGCTTCCGAAGACATGGCAAGTCCATGGTACACTCTTCCTTCCGGGATATTCGCGTCTTTTTTGTCGATGGCCCCGATCCATTTGGCATGAGTCGTGATATCCACGGGAGCTATCCGAAAGGTTCCCCGGTCACTCCATGCCGAAGCCACATCATGGCTATCCCATACCTTCACCCGCCACGAATACTCTTTTCCAGGGAGGAGTGTTTCCGCTCCGTCGTAGGGCACTCGCTGACTTTGGGAAGACAATATTTTTCCCGAATCCCATACCTTTACCTCGTCCCCATTTGCTTTTCGATTTGCTTTCTCGTTTGCTTTCGTTTTCTCGTAGATTTCAATGGTGTATGCCGATTGTAACGTGCCTCGATTTCCTTTCCCCGGTTGAACCTGCCATCCGAATCGTGGCGTGCTCGTGGCGACCAACAAGGGATCGTGCTGATACTCGCACGTGGTGTTTATAATTTTAAATCCACCTCGGCGGGTATTACTACAGGTACCATGCGTGAAAATCAGGAACACGAGTAAGAGGAATGTAGAAAAGCGATTCAGTAAAGCCATGTCTTTGTTTAAGGGTTATTGTAATTAGCCGGTATCGTCGGCTATTTAATTTCCTTCAATGGAATACGTCCCCGATCCTAATTCAATCTCGATACCGGTAGCCGTTTGAGCGACGCTTCTTACCCCTTCCCCTGCCGGCGGGGTAACATTCAGTTCTATCGGGAGCTTCACTATCGCTGAACTATTACCGGGAATGGTAATATTCCAATTGAAACCATCTTCATCTTTTCTCCACTCGCTGTGGATGTCTCCCCGGACCGACCTGTAAGTCGCTTTCACGTGGTGTAGCCCTTCCGGGAATTTCGGCTCCATCAGTAGCTTTTTGTATGCTATGCTTTCGGGGTGATTCTTGATTCCCGCCAAATCCTCGTAATACCAGATGAGCAAGTCGCCCAATAGCATTACATGGTTTCCGGAGTTCATGGCAGGATCGGCCGTATCGCCGTTCCAGAGCTCCCAGATGGTGGTCGCGCCTTTATCAATCATATACCCCCAGCTCGGGTAAGTACGGTTCGTCGCTATTTTATACGCCAAGTCCACGTTCCCGTGTTCGGTCAACCCCCTCATCAGGTGCTGGATCCCCAGAACTCCCGTGCTCACGTGTCCATCAAAATCGACCTCGGTCTTTTGAACAATGTTATCGAATACTTCC
>JBBACU010000202.1:0-4566 GCA_041656815.1 Proteiniphilum sp. | reverse complement strand
AAAAGAACAGGGATGAAAAAGTACAAGGGTTCAATAATATTAATTCTGGTCATTGCAATCATGTTGTATTTGGCGATTAGCTTCATACAAATGACATTGAACCCGATGGGCTGGCATATCGTGTCGAGGGTTATATACGCGGGGATATTGTTTTTTGCCGTGATATTTGAATTTGTAGCAACCGAACCATGAGTAGACTGGGTAAAATATTGAAGAAGAAGAAAGAGCGCAGTTCGATGTTGTTTTCTCAAGTCATTGGGAATAGCCCGGTTGTTCTTTATAATTACAATCAAGAAGATTACATAAGAAAGGGGTACTCTTCCAATGCCGAGGTTTACTCGATACTTACAAAAATCACAGACAAGGCAAACGCTTCAATTCCCTACGTCTACATCGACAAAGAGGGGGTTAAATTCAAGAAGTCGAGAAAAGACAGCGTTTTTAATATTGCGAAACACAGACTTAATGTTTACAAGGCTTTAGAATTCGCCCCCGAGGATAACGATTTGTCTGAATTGCTCAAGCGTCCTAACCCGATGCAGACGTGGAATGAATTTTCTACCCTAATGCGGATATTCTATTTCGCACAAGGGGAGGCTTTCGTTTACAGAGAGGCAGGGGATGATGATTGCGCTATAAGTTTACATATAGTACCCGCACATTTGATGAGCCAAGTAATTACAAATGATGAATTGGTGGGGTGGAAACTGAATCAATTCGGCAGAGTGAGGGAGTTTGAATTGAATGATGTGATGCACTTCAAAAAACCTAATCCAAACTTTGATGGCCAAGGCGGACAGGTAAGAGGAATGAGTCCTTTGATGGCTGGTTTGAAATATCTCCAGTTAGACGACAAATCGATGGAGAGCTGGATCAGGATGATGGATAACGAGGGTGCGAAAGGACTGATTAGCCCCAATCATAATAACGTGGAGCTATGGCTTACGCCCGAGCAAGTTTCGGAGACTGAAAAAAGCGTCGATGAAAAGATTCACGGCTCTAATAACAGGAATAGAGTAGTCGTTTCGGGGATGCCACTTCAATACACCCATATAGGATTATCACCAGACGCATTAAATATCATAAATGGGTTAGACAAAGCAGGGGTAAAGTTATGTGATTTATGGAACGTTCCATCTGTTCTTTTTGATCCGAACCCAACGTATCAGAATTTACAGGAAGGTAGGAAACGTTTCGTGATGGACGTGATACTACCCTACCTCAATGCAGAAGAGGATAAGCTGAATCAATGGCTTGTAGAACCTTTCAGGAAAAGAGACAATAAAGAGTATCTGATTGATTACGACTTGTCGGTTTACGAAGAATTGGCTCTTGATTTGGATGGAGTTGAGAAGATGCTGAAAACTCACACGATTAACGAGGTGAGAGTAATGCAAGGTTCTGACGAAAGAGAAGAGACATACGCTAACGAGATATTCATTAACCAGGGGATGATACCCCTAAGCGATTACGATGTAGAGATATGAACTTCCGCAGGATGGCACAAATAGAAGACAGAAGAATGGCGACGTACGAAAGAAAGTACGCCCGCAAGGTTCTATCCGCCATCAAAGAGCAAGGGGAGTACTTCATAGAAAACCAAATATTCAAAGACACCCTAACGCCAGTTTTAGAAGAGTTATACGAGAAGGCGATGAGTGATTTCTTGCAGAGGCAGTGGAACCAATTAGAGGGAGGCACGGTAACAAAACAAGGGTTTTTTATCGACCGATGGGCAGTCTGGAGGGAAGTTTTTAGAGCTACCAAATTAGCAACGAAGATAACCAACATAAATAAAACGACCGAGGAAACTATAAGAAGGATAGTAAGAGAAGGCTCGGAAATGGGGTTAGAGTTTTGGCAAATTGCATCTGACATAAGAAACAAAACAAGCGGGAAGATCGGGAGAAAAAGGGCGAGAATGATCGCACGCACGGAGGTAGGCGAAGCGGTTAATTTAGCCAAGGCGAAAAGCTCCGATGATTTCGAGTCGGAAACGGGAATGGAGATAGGGAAGATATGGATCCACAGGGGAGCGAAGGACCCGCGAGATTGGCACGTTGCGATGGATAACGGTACAGCTATCAAAAAACAAGACAGGTGGTCTGTAACCGATCCGAACACAGGAGTTACTGATTTAATGCTTCACCCGCACGATCCCGATGCTTCGGCAGGTAACGTGATTAATTGCGGTTGTCAAGCGATATACGTGAGATGGAAAGACGATGAATAAATAATTATGGAACAGCTATTTTATAAAAGTTTAAGCGAGGTAAACGATGTGAGCGAAGGGCGTATCATCGGGTATGCTAACGTTTACAACGTGAAGGACAGCGACGGGGATATTTCATTACCCGGCTCGTTCGCGAAGACGGTATCCGAACGAAAGGGGAAAATGAGGATATTCAAGAACCACTACCCTGATTTGCTTGTTGGTGTTCCCGCTGAACTTGATGTTTCCGACCCGTACGGTCTAAAGGTGGACATCAAGATGATGATGGACGTGGATTTAGGCAGGGACACGTGGCATGAGGTAAAGTTCCTTTTGGATAACGGTTTCGAGACAGGGTTATCAATTGGAGGGTGGGTCGTTAAGCGAAGCCAGAAGAACGCCGCTGAGGTTGTGGAGTATAAACTAAGGGAGATATCCGTACTCACCTCTTACGAGCCGGCAAACGAGTTCTCTCTTATCAGTGCCGTGAAAGCAGTAAAGGAATTAACAGAACCAACGCAAGAAGAGTTCTGGAAAGTGATCGAGAAGGCGTACAATGGAAAGTTTTCCGATCCTATTTTAAAAAGTTTAGAGCAATTTATGACACTCAAGGGCAAGGAGCCGGACGAATTAATCGAAACCACTCCCGCTAACGAGCCGTCGCAAGCATCAATAATAAAGAGTATTTACGAACAATTTAAATTCATGTAATCATGGACGAAAAAGAAAAAGAAGCTTTGGAAAAAGCAAAACAAGAAGCCCGCGAGAGCGTGGAAAAGGCTGCGACCGCTAAAGCAGAGGAAGTGGCAAAGTCGACCGTTGAGGTAGTCGTGAAAGAATCGGTCGAGGTAGCTAAGAAGGAGTTTAATGAAAAGTTGGACGAGATCGTTGGCAAGTACGACGAGCAAGCAAAGGAGCTTACCTCTAAGGAGGATATCGAGGCTCTGAAAAAAGAGTTTAAAAAAGACGTCGCTGAATTACAGGCACGCGTGAAGGCAATCAAGCAAACCTCTGTTGAAAAGACAGAAAAGTCGTTCAACGACCATCTTAAGGATGTGATCGAGGAAAATGCGGATATGCTTAAATCGCTGAAGGAAACGAAAGGGAACTTTAGTGAAACCCTGGCAATGAAAGCTGTCGGGGATATGAGTATTGAGGCCAACTTCCCTGGAGCAACTCCTTTGATTCAGGACGTGCGCCCCGGTCTGATCATGAATCCTTACAACCGTGTATGGTTGTCTGACATTCTGCCTACCGCAACATCTACCGCTAACTCCGTTCTTTATCCGAAGGAGAACGGCGGTGAAGGGGGTGTTGCATTCTGGGATAAGGATGGAGACAAAGAGCAAGTTGATTACGACTTCACTACTCAAAGCGCGTTCTTCAAGTGGATCGCTGGATGGGTTGTTGTAGATCGTGAGATGCTTGACGATATCTCGTGGCTGACGGCTTACCTGCAAAATAAGCTGTTGATCGGATTGAAGACTGCCGAAAATAACTTCATCCTTAACGGAACGAGCGACACAAACAACCCCGTTACTGGATTGCTAACCGCCGCTACCGCTTATGACGGCGACATGACTGCTTTCGTGGACATGATGATCGATGCCGCTTACGGGCAAATACCCGAGAAAACAGACGACTTCTACGTTCCGTCTAACATCATCCTCAATACGAGAGATGTTGTCAAGGTGGGCTTGAATAAAGCCTCTGGGTCGGGAGAATACGATCTTCCCGAAGGTACTGCCGTGTTCCGCGCGGGCAGACTCTCTATTGCTGGACTGGACACCGTTCCGACCACTATCATGGATAAGAACGACTTCCTTGCAATTTCACGCGACGCCGTGATGTTCCTGAGAAGGTTGTCTCCCGAGATCCGTTTGTTTGAAGACGCGGCTCTTGCTAAGAGGAACAAGGTGATGTTCCGTATCGAGGAAAGGGTGACGCAAGCCATCTTCAATGACGATGCTTTGGTGAAAGGTACTTACGGGTCTGAAGAAGAAGATTAACCAACAAGGGGAGGTTCGCCTCCCCTATAAAAACTTTTCATTATGGCAAAATTATTATACAACATAATAGCGTACGAGGATACGACTGAAAACTGGGCTGAGGATGAAACCATCTACCCGGCAAACACCCTGCTTATCGACACGGACACGGGATTGATAAAAAAAGGCAACGGCAAAGATGTTTACGCGGACATTGATGCTTTGGGCGCAAAACAGGCATTGGGATGGGGTGATATTAATGATGTACCCGCCGCGTTAAAAACAGCCCAAGTCGCCGGGACACCTTCTATCCGGGCAATCGGTACAACGGCGACCGCGGCGGCAGCCGGTAATCATAACCACTCC
>JBBACU010000201.1:0-4597 GCA_041656815.1 Proteiniphilum sp. | reverse complement strand
GCTTAACATCGTGAAAGAGTACCTCGACACGCACTTGGATCACCGCAACCTCAACGATATCCTCGCGCCGCTCAACTCATCGGCCGAGAATATCGCGAAGATGCTGTACAACGTGTTCAAACCGTCGCTGCCTGAACTCTACGCGGTGGAGGTGAGCGAAACACCCAAAACATCTGCTATTTATGAGCCTGAATGTAAATGAGATATTCTACTCGCTGCAAGGCGAGGGGGGGCGCGTGGGGCAAGCCTCCATCTTTATCCGGTTGGCCAAGTGCAACTTGGCCTGCGATTTTTGCGATACCGACTTTGAACGAGGCGTTAAGATGAGCGTGGAGGAGGTACTCGCGGAAATAGACAAGTATGGGTGCAAGTGGATCATTTGGACGGGGGGTGAGCCTACCCTGCAACTTACCGATGCCATCGTGGCACGGTTCAAGGAGGAGGGCTATCTCCAGGCCATCGAGACCAATGGTACCCGGAGAGTGCCCGCCGGGATCGACTACATCACGTGCAGCCCGAAGCAGTACTTCGAGAAAGTCAGGGAGTTGATACCGGTTGTGGACGAGTTGCGGTTCCCGATCCAGAAAGGCGATTCGCTCCCCGATATTAGTGTGCTACCGAAAACGGAGCGCTACCTCTTGAGCCCCATTTTTGATGATCAAGAGATTATTCAAGAAAACGTGGATTACTGCGTGACACTGGTAAAAGAAAACCCGCCCTGGGCTCTTAGCTTACAGGTACACAAATTGATAGGGATTCGCTGAAATGGCCAAATTCCAGGTAACCATACTCGGGTGCGGGTCGGCAATGCCCACCACGCTGCATAACCCCCCGTCGCAACTAGTGGAGATGAACGAGAAACTCTTCATGATCGACTGCGGGGAAGGCACGCAACTACAGATGCGCAAGTTCAAGGCACGGATGAGCAAGCTGCATAGCCTGTTCGTATCGCACTTGCACGGCGACCACATCTTCGGCATACCCGGGTTGCTTTCCACCCTCAGCTTGTTAGGACGAACAAACGACCTTACTATCTACGCGCATAAAGAAATCAGCTTGATGCTGAAGCCCCTCCTGCTCTACCTGGGCAATCATATACAGTTCAAAATTCATCTTTTCCCACTGAACTCCGACCGAGAGGAGCTTCTTTTCGAGAACCGGTCGATCCGGGTCAGCTCTTTCCCGCTGAAACACCGGATTGCTACCAACGGCTTCCGATTTGAGGAGAAAGAATCTTCCCGACATATGATTCGAGAGATGATCGATTATTACCAAATACCGGTGAAGCGGATCCAAGGCATCAAGGAAGGAGCCGACTTCATGGCACCGGATGGCGCTGTTATCCGGAATGAGGTGCTTACCACCCCGGGCAATCCCTCGCGCAGCTATGCTTACTGCTCCGACACCGCGTATGCGCCAGAGATTATCCCCTACATAAAAGGGGCCGACCTTCTCTATCATGAAGCCACTTTCGCTGAGAGCGAGCGCGCGCGCGCGGTTGAAACATATCACTCTACTGCCCGTCAGGCAGCAGAGATCGCGGAGGCAGCAAGGGTGAAGCGACTGGTGATCGGGCACTATTCCTCCCGTTACAACGAGTTAGGCACCTTGTTAAAAGAGGCTGTAGAGGTTTTCCCGAATACCGAGCTTGCCAGCGAGGGGAAAATATTCACACTTTAATAATGAAGGGTATTGAACGATGCAATCTGATGGCGAGTATCTGCGAAAATAAACTCAATAAACTACAGATGAGACATTTAATCCTAAAAAATACACTTGTACATATTTTTCTTATTGCCGGATTCACCATATCAGCAGGAGAAATAGAAATTAAAGTCAACAAGAAGTACTTAAACCTTCCCGTTTCGCATAACGAGGATCGCGCTAAAATGACTTTCAAGGCAGAAGGGCAGCCCGACCTGTCCGTTGTTATTCGCCTCGCGCCCGGCGAAGCGGACTACTGGGTATTTAAAGACCTCTCTCATCTCAAAGGTAAGACACTCACAATTACTTATGACGGTAACATCCAAGGGCTGAACAACCTGTTTCAAGATAACGAGATTGTCGGCCAAGATAGCTTGTACAAAGAAAAGAACCGCCCCCAGTTTCATTTCACGACACGTAGGGGATGGATTAATGACCCGAATGGACTTATTTATTATGATGGAGAATACCACCTGTTTTACCAACATAACCCTTACGAACGGGAGTGGGAAAATATGCACTGGGGGCACGCTGTCAGTAAAGACCTGATACATTGGGAGGAACTTCCCAATGCCTTGTTCCCCGACCAATTGGGAACAATGTTTTCCGGTTCGGCCGTAATAGATTATGGCAACACCGCAGGATACAATAAAGGTGACACCCCGGCTATGATCGCGGTATACACCGTAGCCTCGCCGGATAAACAGGTGCAAGCCATCGCCTATAGCCTCGACAGGGGACGGACATTCACCAAGTACAAGGGGAACCCGGTAATCGACTCTAAGCACGTGTGGAACAGCCAAGATACCCGTGACCCGAAAGTGTTCTGGTATACCCCGGGCGATCACTGGGTGATGGTGCTTAACGAACGCGACGGGCATTCCATCTACACGTCACCCGACCTGAAAGAGTGGAAGTACGAAAGTCATGTAACCGGATTCTGGGAGTGTCCCGAGTTATTTGAACTTCCCATCGATGGCAATCCTGATAACACCAAATGGGTGATGTACGGCGCCTCCGGCACGTACATGCTCGGATCATTTGACGGGAAAGTGTTTACACCTGAAAAAGGAAAATACCTGTATACTACCGGGGCTATTTACGCGGCACAAACTTTTACAAACATGCCCGATGACAGGCGCGTTCAGATAGGATGGGGACGTATCAGCCACCCGGGAATGCCTTTTAACGGAATGATGTTATTGCCTACCGAGTTAACGTTGCGCACCACGAAAGAGGGAGTCCGGCTATTCAGCTCCCCCATTGAAGAAGTCAATCGCCTAGTCGACAAGAGTCAAAAATGGGAGAACCTGAGTGCCGACGAAGCAAACAGCACCATTAACGAATTCAAGAATGAGTCACTGTTACGTATCAGGCTTACCCTAAGCCTCTCGCATGCTACAAGTGCAGGCCTCGATTTTAAGGGGCAAAACCTGCTGAATTACGATATGAATTCCAATACGGTGAATGGTGTCTTTTATTCGCCGGAAGATATGACCAGCATGGAAATATCGGCCGATATCTTTATCGATAAAACTTCGGTGGAGGTCTTTATCGACAACGGAGCCTATTCTATTTCCTTTGAAAGAAGGCCGTCGGAACCGGGGAAAGGATTTAATTTCTGGGGAAACAATATCCAAGTCAAAGAACTTGAACTGGCGACAATACAGTCGGTCTGGAAACAGTAGATAAATATGCGTGAACAAGATATATGTATGAAGTTACTAACGAAGTCTGGTGTTTTTTCTCTAAATTTGTAACCCATGTTTTGTTAAGTGTATTAATAGTAATACTTTGCCGAGAAAATACTACTCCTTTATCTTGATGTTATCCTTGACCTGGAGTACGGGATATCACATGTTTTCTCAAGAGAGCCGCGGCTTGCTTGAGGTGAAGGGGTATGCACGCGATTCGGCACGAGAGAGTACAACAATTGAAGTACCGTTGATCTCTAACCGGTCACACTCCTTGGAGAACAGGAATTCTTCTTCTCTTGAAAAACAACCAGCCTTGATACAACGGCAAGCAGATTCATCGCGAAACAAGGAGCACCTTCTCCCCAAAGAACCTAAAAACGAGATCAAGATCAAACTGCTTGAAAATAACCTCACCATTGAAAACCTCTCTCAAGAGGGGATACTGGAGATATATAATATTATGGGGACCATGGTATTTAACCAACGGGTAAATGCAGGCACCACGCAGGTCACACTTCCTGTCCCTCGCGGCTATTACATCATAAAAATAGGTAAATTCACCCGCAAAATAGCAATAAAATAGATTTTTATCGCGATAAAATCTATCATTTTGCCACTTTTACCCACTTTTTTGTATCTTTGCTTGCTGCAAAACGTGTGAAACGTTTCGTGGCAGGATAAAAAGAACAGTGTTCACTCAATACAGAATAAAAATGAAAATAGCGATTGTAGGCACGAGCGGGGCCGTGGGCCAAGAGTTGCTCCGCGTATTGGAAGAAAGAAACTTCCCGTTGAATGAATTATTACTGTTTGGCTCTTCGAGAAGTGCCGGCAGTTCCTATACCTTTAAAGGAAAATCGATCACTGTTAAAGAGCTGCAGCACAACGACGACTTCAAGGGTGTTGACATCGCGTTTGTCTCCGCCGGAGGGGGCACCTCGTTGGAATACGCGGATACCATTACCAAGCACGGCGCCATCATGATTGATAACTCCAGCGCGTTCCGGATGGACGACGACGTGCCTCTGGTTGTGCCGGAGATAAACGGGGAAGACGCGTTGAACCGCCCCAAGGGCATCATCGCGAATCCCAACTGCACCACCTCTCAGCTGGTGGTCGCCTTGAAAGCGATCGAGGATGTGTCACACATCCGGAAAGTACACGTGGCCACTTACCAGGCAGCCTCGGGTGCAGGT
>JBBACU010000200.1:0-4598 GCA_041656815.1 Proteiniphilum sp. | reverse complement strand
AAAAGTAGAACTCACACCCGGCATGGATACCGACGCGGTGCTCCAGACAATGAAAGAGCGGTTTGCTGACCAAGAGGTGACCGACATCGACGGGGTAAAGATCGACTTCCCGGACAAGTGGGTCCACCTCCGGAAATCCAATACCGAACCTATTATCCGGGTATACTCCGAAGCCCGCTCAGAACACGAAGCGGAAGAGATCGGGAAACAAATCATTAACATGATCAAGGAACTGGCATGAATTCATCCACTTACCTCGACTACCGCGCCGGTGCGAGACGCGGTAATCGAGGCAACTTTTTAATACAGGGTATAGGCCGATAGTGGTTGGCAAGAATAAGATCGAATGAAGGATACATTGATAAGTCGCTCCGACTTCAAAGGCTTGCATCCCATTTTTCAGGGGAGGCGCGGGGACAAAATCATCGATTTTGGAATGAAAGTAGGCGGGTTACA
Organism: Proteiniphilum sp.; assembly: GCA_041656815.1. Classification (GTDB taxonomy): domain Bacteria; phylum Bacteroidota; class Bacteroidia; order Bacteroidales; family Dysgonomonadaceae; genus Proteiniphilum. The sequence continues at coordinate 4,142 of JBBACU010000200.1, read as the reverse complement.
ATACGCGAACGAGGTATACAACGGCTCTAAACATCTTACCGGGCCAGCTTTTTGCAAAGACGCGCTCGACAAGATGGGCATCTCCCGCGTATTGCATAACGAGCAGGTGCTTTCCCAAGTGGAAGGCGGCCCGTTTGTCACTGTTTCCAATCACCCGTACGGGCACGTCGACGGGATCGCGATTATCGAGGCAATGGGTAGCCGCGTGCCCGATTACAAGATGATGGTAAACTTTATCTTGGGATTAATCGACACGATGGCCGAAAACTTCATCACGGTGAACCCGATGAAGAACGAGGAGAAGAACAAAGTCACTTTCGCCGGGATACGCGAAAGCATTGCCCACCTAAAGGCGGGACACCCGATGGGGTTCTTCCCGGCTGGCGCCGTCTCGAACCTCTACATCAAAAAGGGTAAACCCGTGATCGAAGACCGGGAGTGGCAACCGGCCGTTCTCAAGATCATAAAAAAACAGAAAGTGCCGGTCATCCCCATCCACGTCTCGGGCTACAACAGCCTTTCGTTCTACCTCTCCCGGATTTTTGGATGGAAGGCGCGCAACCTGCGCCTTTGCCACGAATTGAACAACAAAAAGGGCAAGGAGATGATCCTCAGCTTTGGAGAGCCGATCCTTCCACACGACTTGAAACGTTTTGGAAATAATACCCGGGAGCTGGGCGAGTTCCTGAAACGAACAACGTACGCGTTAGGAGGAAAATAATTTTCGCGATAAGTAAATAATAAATGATTATCTTTGAGTTTTAAAACTCACGATTAAATCCTCCGGCAGGCACCTATCCACACGACCCTCCGGTAGGTATATATATTATGGCAAAGCAATCTATACAGCAAGTCAAGCAACGTTTCGGGATCATCGGTTCGGCTCCCGAGCTGGACCGTGCCGTTGACATCGCCCTACAGGTGGCACCAACCGACCTCTCGGTCCTTATCACGGGGGAGAGCGGGGCCGGCAAAGAGAGCTTTCCACAGATCGTGCACCAGTACAGCAAACGCAAGCACGGCCCCTATTTCGCGATCAACTGCGGTTCAATCCCGGAAGGCACCATCGACTCGGAGCTCTTTGGCCACGAGAAGGGCTCGTTTACCGGTGCTACCGGTGCCCGGAAAGGATACTTCGAGGTGGCGGATGGTGGCACGCTTTTCTTGGACGAGGTTGGAGAACTCCCGCTCTCCACGCAAGCACGCTTATTGCGGGTCCTCGAGAGCGGCGAATTCATCAAGGTGGGCTCCTCGAAGGTCGAGAAAAGCGACGTGCGAGTGGTAGCAGCCACCAACCTCGATATGGTTAAGGCGGTAGAAAAAGGGAAGTTCCGCGAGGACCTCTATTACCGCCTGAATACGGTTCCTATCCGGGTACCGCCCCTGCGCGACCGGGCGGAGGATATCCCCCTCCTGTTCCGCAAGTTCGCAAGCGACTCTGCCGAGAAATACATGATGCCGTCCGTCATTCTCACCGATGACGCCCGCGCGCTGCTCAAGAGCTACCGGTGGCCGGGGAACGTGCGGCAATTAAAAAACATCACCGAACAGATATCCATCATCGAGAAGGAGCGAAACATCACCGCGGACATTCTCCAAAAGTACTTGCCAAGTAACGAGGTGGGGATGCTCCCCGTTTCGGTCTCCTCGTTCAGGGAGTCCGAGCAGAAATCATTCGCGAATGAACGGGAGATCTTGTACCAGGTGCTGTTCGACATGAAAAAAGATATCGCCGACCTCAAGCAGGTGGTGAAGAACATCATGGAAGAATCACCCCACCCCGCCCCGTCCGCAATCATCCCCGGCGACGGCTCCCAAGCATCCGTGCCGATGAAATACGAAGCCTACCCGAAGAATATCTCGCTCGATGAAAGCAGGGAGAACGATATCCAAGAGGCCACCGAGTTCGAGGAGAGCGCGTTGTCAATCAGCGAAGTCGAGAAAGAGATGATCGCGAAAGCGTTGGAACGCCATAACGGGAAACGGAAGCTGGCCGCGGGCGATCTGGGGATATCGGAACGCACCCTCTACCGAAAAATCAAGGAATATAACCTGTGATTAATGTGATAATGTGATAATGTGATTAATGTGAGGATTTGGTTGATTTAAGAGCGTCTCAGCTTATAACCGGGGTACCCGTTCGATGAAACAGGCGTCGCCTGACAAGCTGTTTGAGCGAAGCGAGTTATTTGTCAGAGAGCCTGTGAATTGTCAACGGGTCGGTTAAAAGATGCAACGCGAAGGAATCAATCTCATAGATAGAATGAATGTGATTAACATACTGATGTGATGATTAGCAGATGATGATGAAAAAAAATAGTCTTATCTTGTTCTTATTGCTATTCGTGACGAGTTCGTGCCGCGTATCTTACTCGTTCCGAACGGCTTCCATCGACTACGATCTCACCAAGACCCTCTACATCGGGCACTTCGTGAACCAAGCCCCGTTGGTATACCCTCCACTGGAGCAGCGGTTCAACGAGGAGATGAAGGATATGTTTACCCGGAACACCCGCTTGCAGCTGGTAAACCAGAACGGCGACATGGAGATTGAAGGCGAGATCGTGGGCTACGAGTTAACCCCGTTGGCGGTACAAGAAGACGCGTTTGCCTCGGAGACACGGCTTACGATGACGGTGCGGATGCGATTCAGGAATAACAAAACCGACGAGCCCGATATCGAGGAACGGATATCGGCCAACCGCACCTTCCCCAGCAACACGATGTTCGACACGGTTCAAGATGAGCTGATCGGGCAACTGATCGACGAGATCGTGGACCAAATATTTAACGCCACCATGGCCAACTGGTAACGATTAATTGAGAAGAGAGCGAAACAATGAAGAAAGAGGATATTTTCAACTACATGAAACAACCGGAAACGATGGACAAATCCACCGTGGAGGAGCTACGACATTTGGTTGAGGAGTACCCCTACTTTCAGACGGCCCGACTCCTCTACACCCAGGGCCTACACGCGGCGCAAGACGCGCGATACGGCGACGAACTGGGCAAAACCGCTATTTTTTGCGCGGACCGGGGGCGACTGTTTTACCTGATTCATTCGGAACGATACGAACAGCTCTTGAAACAGCCCGGGAGCGAAACACTGTCGGATACAGACCGGACGGAAGTGCTCTTGGACTCCTACCTCCGCTCGTTTGAAGCCCCTGCCAGCCCTGAAAAACAAGAGCGTCCAGCATCTGCATTTACCGAAATACCCATGAGCGGGGAGCACGCCGCGTCAATCGACTACTTCGCGTACTTGGAAACATCAGGCGAAGAGATAGACACGGGCGGCCAACACCGGCAACCGCTTCAACACCAGGACATCATTGACGAGTTCATCAAGAAAGCGGACAACGACAGCATCCGTCCCGCCCCCGCGAAAGAGTGGGTTCCTCCCGCCGCGGAAGAAGCCCAAGAAGAAGCAGGCAGCGAGTTCCTCACCGAAACGCTGGCCAAAATCTATATCAAGCAGAAAAAATATGAGCAGGCGCTCACGATTATTAAACGGTTAAGTTTGAATTTTCCAAAAAAAAGTGCTTACTTTGCCGACCAAATTCGTTTTTTGGAATATTTGATTATTAACGAGAAAAATAAAAATAAATAGATACACGTCATGTATATTTTCATTACCATCCTTATCCTGCTTGCCTCCATACTGATGATTTTTGCCGTGCTGGTACAAAAATCCAAGGGCGGGGGACTGGCAAGTGGTTTTTCTTCTTCGAACCAGATCATGGGGGTACGGAAAACGACCGACTTCCTCGAGAAATTCACTTGGTCGTTAGCAGCCGTGATGCTTCTCTTGAGCATCCTCACCGCCAAATTTACCGCTTCGCACAGCAACGTGCCGCAATCGCAGATAGAGGTAGAACAACCGGCGCCACTCAGCCCGGGCACCGCCCCCGATGTGACGCCGGGATTACCCATTCCTTCCACCCCGGTTCAACCGACGCCCGAAGAGGTTCCGCCCGCGGAATAACCTCTCTTGTAACGGATTTGAATAACTTGCATGATGAAACGGTGGTGTTTTCTTCTTTTGCTCGCCGCTCCGCTGATCGTGGCCGCGCAAGGAATCCGGTACGACACCATCCGGGTCGCGCCAAGTGATGAACGCAATATCCATACCCCACAGG
>JBBACU010000199.1:0-4631 GCA_041656815.1 Proteiniphilum sp. | reverse complement strand
TTAACGGAGTAATCGAACATTGGTACAAAATCGATCAAGTACGCGTCTTTTAGATGTGAGAAATAATCTAAAAAGGTATTTGCCGATTTAATACCGAACATGCCTGACAGGCTATTCGCCGAAACCAGATTTCCAATATTCGAGAGTAAATAAACCGTTAATTGACGTAGAGAGCTCACATCTTTCAATCCATAACGTACTGCAATATCTCTTATCAGGATATCGTTTAATAAATCGTTCAGGTATTTGTCAATCCCTGTGCGCAGGTAATCGGGCATGCCGCCACTTTGTAGAAAAGCAGAAAATGACTCTTCGGTAGGCCTTAGTTTCTTATATGCTAAAAATTCGGTGTACGAAAAAGGATACAATTCCGTGGAAAAGTGCCTGCCGGTGAGATGTGTTCCTAACTCCTTGCTAAGAAGAGTAGCGTTTGATCCGGTTATAAACAATCGAAAATCTTCACGTAATAGTTGATTTACAAATATTTCCCATCCTTTTATAATTTGTATCTCGTCAAAAAAGAGGATCTTGGTTTTTCTCGCGAGTATCTCTGCATACAGCCGTTCAAAATCAGCTATTTCCATACCTGAAAGCCGAGGGTCTTCAAAATGAAGATGGAGGCCCTCCTTCGCGAAATATTTTTCTTGTATCTGCAATTGAAGCGTGCTTTTTCCGCATCGACGCATGCCCGTGATAATACTCGCGAATCCCGGAGAGTTGGGTATTGCAGATAGCTTCTCGCGCTCTATACCCAATGTTTTTTGATTGAATGTCTTCCGCTGTGAGTCAATAACTCTACCGAATGTTTGTTGCGATATCATAGGATTTGTTTTATCGATACAAAGATAGAATATTTATCAATATAAATGCAAGATATCTACCGTTATTGATGCAAGATGTCTATCATTCATATTGCAAGATGATTGCCGTTTTTTGTTGGCAAATATCAATTTTTATAAATAAAAAGAAACTAGTGATATTAGTCACCATTCCTACCGAAACAAAGGAGAATGTAATGGTATTGGTAGTTGATTCAATCTCAATGCCGGGGAGACTGGTTATTCAGCCGTAACCCGAGGCCGAGCATCAGGTAGTTGGGGGTGTCGAAGTTCTGCAGGTTGTAGCCGATATGGATGAACGAGTGGCGGGTGGTTTTTATTTTCAAGGCCAGTACTTGGTAGAACCCGTTCAGGTCGCCGCCCCCGTGCAACATGTTCGCGCCGATCCCGAGGGCCACGTCGAAAAAAGGCATCACGTACTCCACCCGCGCGGAGAGTCCCAGTGCCAGTTGCTTGTTCACCGCGGGTTTATAAAACGTGTAACCGGGGTCGTATCCACCGCCAACAATATAGTCTTCGGTGTAGACGTTGGCACTGCTGTCGTACACGCCATCCAATGACGCGCCCACCCGCAACTTGTAGCCCACGTTATACATGGGGTTGATATTAAAGCCAAAGACAGAATAACGTTCGGGCGACGCAATCGCTGTCTCCTCATTAAGAATGACTCCTTTACGGCGCCACGAACCGAACAGCACCACGTCGTAGCTAATATGGCAGGGAAAATCCCGTGCAAGGCTCTTCCCGTACAGGGTGCGCTTGGGGAAGGAGTTCCCCGTCCGGTTAAAGTTATACGTCAAGCCGGCCTTAACATCCACCGCGTTTAGCCCCGCATTGGGGAACTTGGTGTTGCCGTTGGAGAAATGGGTGAGGGTAATCCCATACGTGAGATCGACACGCGACGATAGGATCTGCCGGAAGTAAAAATTCGCGTTCATGTAGGCGTTGAGCTTCGATCCCACCATTCCATTATAAGAGTTGGTTTCGGGGTCGTAGGGGCGCCAGCCGCCGGAGATGCCGAAGTTCCACTCGTAATCGAGCGACAGCCGGGGGGCAATATCGGCCATGGTGGCTCCTTGAAACAGGTAGATCGCCGTTGGGTTCCCGATTTCGGTGGGGCTGTCAAACGTGTAATAGGCGAAGCCGATTCCCTGGTACGCGCCGCGGTAAATCTGTCCAAGGCGACTTGCCGGATTGAATTGGAAGGAGTATTTCAGGTGCGTGGAGAGGGTGGTGTTTATCGGGCGTGATTGTTCGTTCTCCCCCTCCAGAAAGGGGTTGGTTGGAAGAATATACCCCGGGCGCCCTTCGATGCCGATCCGGTGTATGAAACGGGGTGGGGAAACAATGGTGTCTGAGGCCATGTTTTCGGGGTATTGGGTGTGCTTGGCATTCCCGGCATCTCCGGCAACCGATGCATCCCCAATGTTCTTGGTGTTCCCCACGCTTCCGGCATACCCGGTTCCGATGACTTCCCCGGTTCCGGCGGACAAAGCACCGGACAGGGAGATGGACAACACGACAAGCAGGAGGGGTCTCGTGAATTCCATGTCGCTCGCCTCGTTACATCCGTTCGGGCACGTCGATGCCGAATAGCTTCATTCCTCTCTTTATGGTGAGGGCCACGTTCTTCGAGAGCAGCAGCCGGAAGTCCCGGAGAGCCGTGTTCTCTTCTCGCAGGATGGGGTGGTCGTGGTAAAACTGGTTGAACTCTTTCGCGAGCTCGTACACGTAGTTGCCGATGAGGGAGACATTATACTCGCTGCCGGCCTGTTTTACCACGGTCCCGAACTCGGAGAGCAGTTGCACCAGTCCTTCTTCTTTTTCTGACAGCAACGCGCCGGTATCTAATTTATCAGGCAGCGCGATGCCTTGTTCTTCCGCTTTGCGGAGGATCGACCGGACGCGGGCGTGCGTATATTGAATAAAGGGGCCGGTGTTGCCATTGAAGTCGATCGATTCTTGGGGATTGAAGGTCATGTTCTTCTTCGGGTCTACCTTCAGGATAAAGTACTTGAGGGCGCCCAAGCCCACCATGCGGGCGATCGCCTCTGCCTCTTCGGGAGTGGCTTCATCCAGTTTGCCCAGCTCGGCTGAGGTCTCGCGGGCGGTCTCGATCATCTCCGCCATCAGGTCGTCGGCATCCACCACGGTGCCTTCGCGCGATTTCATTTTCCCCTCGGGAAGCTCCACCATTCCGTAAGAGAAGTGCACCAGTCCTTTCCCGAATTCGAAGCCCAGCATGTCCAAGAGGATAGAGAGCACTTGGAAGTGGTAGTTCTGTTCGTTCCCCACCACGTAGATCATGGTGTCGATGGGGTAGTCGTCGAACCGCAGCTTGGCGGTACCGATATCTTGCGTCATGTAGACCGAGGTGCCGTCGGCCCGCAGCAGTAATTTATGGTCGAGCCCAGTCGGGGAGAGGTCGGCCCATACCGAGCCATCCTCTTTTCGGTAGAAGAGCCCTTTCTCCAATCCTTTCAGCACCTCTTCCTTGCCGGGGAGGTAGGTCTCCGACTCGTAGTAAATCTTGTCGAACGAAACCCCCATCTGTTGATACGTTTCGTCGAAACCGGCATAGACCCAGTCGTTCATTTTCTTCCAGAGGGCTACCGTCTCCTCGTCGCCCGCTTCCCACCGGCGCAGCATCTCGCGGGCCTGTTCCATCAGCTTGGAACCCGCTTCGGCTTCCTCTTTCGATAACCCTTTTTCCTGCAACACGGCCTGCTCTTCCTTGTGTTTCTTGTCGAACAGCACGTAGTAATCGCCGATCAGGTGGTCGCCCTTCTTGCCGGAAGACTCCGGCGTCTCGCCGTTGCCCCACAATTGCCAGGCAAGCATCGACTTGCAGATATGGATGCCTCGGTCGTTCACGATATTGGTTTTGACCACCCGCTTGCCGTTGGCCTTGAGTACCTCGCAGAGCGAGTGACCCAGGAGGTTGTTCCGCACGTGTCCCAAGTGCAATGGTTTGTTGGTGTTGGGGGAAGAGTACTCCACCATGAAAAGGGGCGCGTCGTCGGTTACCGGGGTGAAGCCATGGTCGGGGTCCGCATTTATCTCCCGGAGTAGGTTCACCCACACCGCCGGAGAGATGGTCAGGTTCAGGAATCCCTTGATCACGTTAAACTCGGTCACCACCGGAGCGTTTTCTACCAAGTATGTACCAATCTCTTGTGCCGTCTCTTCCGGTTTTTTTCGTGAGATGCGGAGCAGGGGAAAGGTCACCAAGGTGTAGTGCCCCGTGAACTCTTTTTTCGTTTTTTGCAACGTGATCTGCGATGCTTCCGCGTCGGCTTGATAAAGTTCTTTTATTGCTTGTAGGATCGCCTCCTGAAGGGTCTGTTCGATGTTCATACGGTTGATGTCTCTGAATTGAAAGGACAAAGGTACAAAAAATGTATGCTCGGTCAATTATTCTTGAGCGGTGATAAACGATTGACAGTATAAGGTATTTGGAATATAACCCGCAAAAACCATAATAAATCTAGGATGTAACCCAAGAATATTATGTTTTGAGCGTAAAATAAGAACAATTGTATCGCAATGGATGCTTAGAGGGCATATGCTTGTTGTGATGCTTGTGTTTGTTTCGAGTGCTGTTCCGCGATGTCTTGGACGACGAGGCCCGAAAGAATGAAGCCGAACGTGGCGGTAACCTGCACCATGGTGCCGTTGATCCGGGCCTTGCGGAAGCTGCCGTTCTCGTTTGCCTGGGGAAGGGGTTCTTCCCGGTTGGAGAGTAGCTCCTCGCTATAGACACAGAGGATGGGTTTTGATGGCTTTTCTCCA
>JBBACU010000198.1:0-4662 GCA_041656815.1 Proteiniphilum sp. | reverse complement strand
TGGAAATAGAAATGGCTTGTGCAATTCAGAAATTGAAGCTATTTTTACAAGGAAAAGTAAAGGACGATGATCTTCGGGCGATGAATGAAAAATTGAATTTTTAATACAGTTGAAGTAGATGAAGCACGTGGAGCGGGTGAAGATGGATCGTGATAATGAATATATGGAAATAGTTCAACCACTTGACACGGTTAAAGAGATGGAGTTTTACGATTCCACGGCTCTTGAAGAGAGAACGATCCCGAGGGAAGAGAGGAAAACGTTGAACGTTCTTTCCTTATTCTCGGGCTGCGGTGGAATGGATCTTGGTTTCGAGGGGGGATTCCCCGTCTTACGGGCTTCGGTGAACGAGGCGTTGACTCCCCACTTTATCGAGAGGGGGATCAACAAGAAGAAACTGGGAGACAAGAAACAGGATAACGGCTTTGTGCAGCTTCGAAAGACACGCTTCAAAACGGTTTTCGCGAATGATATTCTTAAAGGTGCACGGGATGCGTGGGTCAACTATTTCTCGAATCGGGGACACGATGCGGGGGATTTTTTCACCGAGAGCATCGTCGACTTGGTGAAAAAACAACGCGAGGGGGAGAAGGTCTTTCCCAAAGAGGTGGATATCGTGACCGGGGGATTTCCCTGCCAAGATTTTAGCATCGCGGGTAAGCGAGGTGGTTTTAATTCGCACAAGAGCCACACCAACGAGCGGATCGATGGAACGGACGCGTCGGTTGAAACACGCGGGCAACTCTACATGTGGATGAAAGAGGTGATCGAAATCACACGCCCGAAGATCTTTATCGCGGAAAACGTGAAGGGGTTGGTCAACCTCGACGATGTGAAGGAGGTGATCCAGAAAGATTTTTCATCCGCCGGAGGGGACGGTTACTTGGTGTTGGAGCCGCGCGTGCTGCAGGCGGCCGACTACGGGGTTCCTCAATCGAGGGAGCGGGTTTTCTTTATCGGGATAAAAAAGTCGGCGTTGAGGAGGCAAGCGTTGACTGAGTTATCGAAGAAAAACGTGCCGGACGAGTATACGCCTTATCCCTTTCCCACGCACGCCTACACCACGAAGGACGCGCGTCTAAAAGCATTCGTTCCTTTGCGGGAGTTATTTAAATACATGGAAGAGCCTTCGCGGTCGGACGATCTATCGCAGAAGTACTATTCCAAGGCAAAATACATGGGGAAGCATTGCCAGGGGCAGATTGAAGTGAAACTCGACGGGGTGTCGCCGACTATCCGGTCGGAGCATCACGGCAATATCGAATTCAGGCGGCTCTCGAAAGAGAAGGGCGGGGTGATCGAGGATGAGTTGGCACGGGGGTTGGAAGAACGGCGACTCACCGTGAGGGAGTGTGCGTTGATACAGACCTTCCCGCCCAATTACGAGTTTGTGATCCCGAGAGAAAACGGGAGAAAAGGATCGTTCATCGTCAGCCCTTCCCAAGCGTACAAAATAATCGGCAATGCAGTTCCGCCCCTCTTAGCCTATAATCTGGCCAAAAGGATAGAGGAGGTTTGGAGTCGCTATTTTTTGGATTGATTTAAGGGGGATTGAAGTGAAATCACCCTTCGAAAACCATGTGTGTGGCGACCGCTATTCTGTTCCACACGTTAATCACGCCTATCGCGATAATAATTTGCGCGATCTCGTTATCGGAGAAGTTTTCCTTTGCTATCGAGTAGGCTTCGTCGCTCAGTCCCTGCTCTGAAATTCGGGTGATCTCGTCGGTCATCTTCAAAGCGGCTCTCTCCTTTTCGTTAAAAAGGGGGGATTCCCACCAGGCGGCGATGGCGAAGAGTCGCCTCGGTTCTTCCCCGTTGGCCATCGCGTCTTTCGTATGCATATCTAAGCAGTAAGCGCACCCGTTAATTTGCGATGCCCGTATTTTTATTAATTCGATTAATTTCCTGCTCAATCCTGAGGAGTGCAGGTAGTTCTCCAGCCCGATCATCGCTTTGTAGGAGTTCGGCTCTAACTGTTGGACATTGATTCTCTCTTTCATTACAATATTTTTATCGTGTTGATCCTTATAGTTCTAACAGATAGCGACGGGATAAGTTTAGAGTTTTGTATTATTCAAATCTTGATTATTCAAAATTGAATAATGGGTGGAAGTATAATAAACACGTTTTAAATGACAGGAACAATTGTAGTGATGATCGCGGTCGCGTTGCGCGTTCTCTCCAACCCGTTGGCGAATGTTTTTCAGAAGCAATTAACGTCGAAAGGGCTTCATCCGCTAATGGTTAATTTTTTAACCTATTTCCTGCTTTCCCTCTTTTGTGTTACCCTTGCCTTCTTTACACGTATCCCGAGCCTCGGGAAAGATTTCTGGGTATATTCCATCTTAGTGGGGGTTTTTGGTGCCGTGGGCAATGGCTTTCTCGTGAAAGCGCTTCAGATGGGCGATTTATCTGTTTTGGGGCCTATTAATTCCTATAAATCCGTCGTGGGGATAATTGTCAGCATCTTCCTACTCTCAGAGATACCCAGTATTTGGGGAGTGTTGGGTATCGCGCTGATCATCTACGGGAGTTACTTCGTGTTGGACACGACCGACGAGCGGTTTAGTTGGCGGCTGTTTAAAAGGCCTGAAATTCAGTTTAGGTTGTGGGCCATGATACTGACCGCCATCGAAGCCGTCTTCATTAAGCGGGTGATTCTGGCCTCCTCCACCACGATGGCGTTTATAAGCTGGTGTGTCTTCGGGGCTTTCTTTTCCTTTGCCGCTTTGTTCTTTTACAGAGTCAGGATTCAAGCGGAACTCAGCAAAACATGTAAGCGGGCATATCTGGATAAGTTTATTCTTCTGATCGCATGCGTCGGAACCATGCAGTTTACCACCAATTACGTGTTCGAGCATATGCCGGTCGGCTACGCGTTATCGCTTTTTCAACTATCCATCATTGTAAGCGTTATTTTCGGTTATCATTTTTTTAAGGAGAAGGATATCCAGAAGAAAATTATCGGCTCACTGATCATGATCGTCGGTTCTGTCCTGATCATATGGATGAAAGGTTGAAATAAATCGGATAGTTCGATGGCTCCGGAAGCCATCGAACTATATTGTATGGATGCAAAATTGAAAACAACACCTCGCGGCGTACCTAATTGTACTTACCCGATAGCCTCCGCCGCTTTCTCCATTTTCTTTTTGATCTCTTCGGTGCAGAGGTTACCGATGCTGCCGGCATGGGTATGACGCGCGCTCTTTTCAGCATGGAATTTTCCTTCTTGCACCTCTCTCCCCACTTGCTGATACGCTTCCCGGAAGGGGATGCCACGCAACACGCGGTTGTTTACTTCTTCCACGGTGAAGAGGTACTCGTAGCGAGGGTCGGAGAGAATGTCCGGATTAACCGAGATGTGCTCCAGCATGAATTGACTCATTTCTATGAGCTCGTGCAGGGTCTCCAATGCCGGGAAAAGCACCTCTTTCAATAACTGGTAGTCGCGGTGGTATCCATGCGTCATGTTGGTGGTCATCAACGTGATCTCGTTGGGCAGGCTCTGCAGGCGATTGCTGTGGCCACGGATCAATTCCCACACGTCGGGATTCTTTTTGTGCGGCATGATGCTCGAACCGGTCGTGAGCTCGTCGGGGTAGGAGATAAAGCCGTAATTCCCCGATAAGTATTGGCAGTTGTCCGCGGCCAGCTTGTTGAGCGTGGAAGCAATGTTGGCCATGGCTTGCGCGAGAATCCGCTCGGTCTTGCCGCGCCCCATCTGGGCAGCGACCACGTTATAGCTGAGGGTTCCGAAACCAAGCTCGCGTGTGGTCATCTCCCGATCCAACGGAAAGGAACTGCCGTACCCCGCCGCGGAGCCAAGTGGGTTCTGATCGGCCACTTTCCATGCCGCCGCGAGGGTATGCATATCGTCCACCAATGCCTCGGCATAGGCGCCAAACCACAAGCCGAACGAAGAAGGCATTGCGATCTGCGCGTGCGTGTAGCCGGGGAGCAATACCTCTTTGTGTTGTTCGCTAAGTGATTGCAGCAGGTTGAAGAGATCAATTACTTCTTCCTTGATTTGAAGGATCTCCTCTTTGAGGTAAAGTTTAATGTCGACCAGCACCTGGTCGTTCCGGGAGCGTCCCGAGTGGATTTTTTTACCCACCTCGCCCAGCCGTTCGGTAAGCATCGCCTCGACTTGCGAGTGAATATCTTCCGCGTCGTCGTCGAGCCTGAAAATACCTTGTTCCACCTCGATGAGGATGTTTTCCAGTTCGGCTCGCAGCACTTTCTCCTCGTCGGCTTCCAAAAGCCCGATGGCGACAAGCATCTTGATATGCGCCATCGATCCGCGGATATCGTGTTTCGCCAAACGCAGGTCGAGCTCGCGGTCGTTCCCCACGGTAAAGCTTTCTACTCTCTGGTTGGCGTCAACGCCTTTGCTCCATATTTTTGCCATACTCTTTTCTCTGTTAACGTCCCAAAGGGGAGGGAAATTACAGTCCCCTTCGTGGAACCCTCTTAGGATTACTGATTAAGATTTTACGTGGGTAATGAAAATTCGCTAATAAACCGAATATACCCTTCGATGCCTTGTTTTATCTCTTCGATTAGCACGAACTCGTCGGGGCGGTGGGAGCGTTCGGATTCTCCTGGTCCCATCTTCACGGCGGGACAGGTGACCCGCATCCAGTCTGACGTGGTGGG
>JBBACU010000197.1:0-4710 GCA_041656815.1 Proteiniphilum sp. | reverse complement strand
TACGGTAGGATATCCGATTGGCACATAGTCTTGACTGTCAATAATGCCATCATCATTCACATCCATATATTTAATATCTCCCGGCATATAGTCCCCGAATGTTTGTAGAGGAGAATTCGTAATATCGGCTTCATCAATGAACAGCCTTTCCGCGATAAGACCGGTGCTTTGATTCATGTTCAATCCTATCCAAGATAACCAAGGATAGGGATAGTTAGGCTCATCATATACCTCGTACTTATTGGTTGTATATACGAAATTGGCCCTTCCTGTCACCCAAAAATCCTTGTTGAAATAATGGTTCCCGTCAATGGATATTTCGTATCCTGAAGAGGAAGCTTCACCCACATTGGAGCGTAAAGCGGCTTGCAACCCCATTGTTGATGGGATAGAGGATCGATTCATCAGTATATTTTTTCGATATTCTGTAAAATAATCGGCCTGTATGTCGATCACATCGAATAGCCCAATCTCAATACCAAGATTTGTTTTTCGGGATGTTTCCCAAGTAATATGCTCGTTAGCATAGCGAGAGATAGAGACCCCCGATGGTCTATATTCAAAGTCTTGTCCGAAAGATATTGGCTGCTTGCCTGCATCAATCAGGTTGACCCTTGATAAATAGAAGAACCGGTCATTCTGATCCCCGATCGCATCATTACCCACTAACCCGTACGTGGCTTTGAACTTCAATTTACTAATGCTCTTCTTCAATTGTTCATTCCAGAACCTTTCATTGGATGCCATCCATCCGCCACCGATAGAGGGAAAGAACCCAAAGCGTTCATTCTTTGAAAATCTTTCAGAACCGTTGTATCCAAAATTGAACTCGAAGAAATACCGGGAATCGAAAGCATACGTGGCCCGTCCCGACAGCCCCATATTGCGATGAGCCAGAGTTGCCTGTAGGTCGTTAGTTGCCGCTGAATGTAAAGATTCTCTCATCGTACTCACTAGTAACCCCGATATGGCATGTCTTTCCGCGAACGTCTTGTTATAATCCACGGCCCCTTCAAAATAGAAAGAGGTGCTTATCCGTCTTTGGTCGGCGTTAGTAGCCGTTGTTGAGAGAAAGTCCGTTCCGGTTTCAGGGTTCAGGTTGGTCAGCGTGTATCTATCTTGGTACCTGTCGTAATAACCCACCGAATAATAGAAAGGCTGATAATTCCTTACTATATTGAAGTAAGAATCCCGCGTGGTGCTCCCCATGGCTCTTAGTCCCAGCCCTTCCGTGATAAAGTCCAGTTTTTGCTTGAACTCTAATTGAGCTATCATCACCGATTGCGAATAATCCCTGTACCCTCTCACCATTTCGGCGTATGGGTTCAGGTACTCGCCTTCGCCTCCTGAATTCCCGAATAATGAATGCTTCGCGTGAGCAAATTCGGGGGTAGGCTCGTAGTATTTAGGGAATTTGACCGGATTTGCTGCCATCACCATACCATAAACCTGGCTTCCCGAATACATGGGGCCGGTATAATCCTCGAACGTCCCGCTCACTCTCACGTTTAATTCGGTCGTGCTGGTGAGGTTGAGGTTTGTATTCGAACGAATCTGTATCCTTTGCAAATCGATATTGTTATTGTAATTATTCTTCGGGTCTACCTTTAATACACCCCGGTCTTTAGTCACGCTTCCTGCCACGTAATAGCGTGCCACTTGCCCGCCCCCGCTGATATTCATATTTACACGTTGGTTGGAAGTCACGTCTTTAAACAATTCATCGTACCAGTTTACTGCCGGGTACACGAAGGGATTAACCCCTCTTTCGGTAGCATCGATCTGTTGGTTGGAGTATTCACGCGTGGGGTTCCCCCTGGTTAATTTTGCCTCGTTATGTAATCTCATATAATTGACCGGATCCACGATATCTATCTTCTTTGTAGCCATGGAGAAAGAGTTTTCCGCGCGCACGTTGAACTGGACTTTTCCTTCCCTGCCCTCTTTGGTGGTCACCAGAATAACCCCATTGGCTCCTCGAGCGCCATAGAGCGCCGTCGCGCTCGCGTCTTTCATGATGGAAAAAGAGGCAATATCGTCTACCTGTAAACGAGCCAGGTCCGTGGACGACAGCTCCACGTTATCAATCAAAATCAGCGGGTCTTTTTTATAACCGAACGTGGTTACCCCGCGAATAAAGAACTCTGCATTGTCCAACCCCGGCTCCCCGCTTCGTTGATAGGAAACAATCCCGGCAATCCGGCCCCCTAACGCGGTCGTGAGGTTACTGCTGGGAGTCTTCAGTTCAGACGGCCTGACGGTGGAAATCGAACTGATCACGCTCTCCTTCTTTTGAGTAGAGAAAGCGACTACAGTCACCTCATCCAATACACTGGCTGCTTCTTGCAATACAATTGTAAATGTAGACTCCCCTAATACCGGAATCTTCTGCGTTTCCATTCCAAGGAATGAGACAACAAGGACGTCACTTTCAGTAACATCAATCTTGAATGCACCTTCACCATCCGTAATAACACCACTGGTAGTTCCGTCAATTGTAATGGTAGTTCCAGGCAAGGGATCCCCATCAATGTCTATCACTTTACCGATTACTTCTCGCTTGTTTTGCTGTAAAAGCGATTCATTTGCGTATAATTTTCCAGTATAAATCATACTGAAAAATAGGAGCACGATTACCACCTCCGGTCTTATCCATCTGGTGGGAATCAGCTCATCTTTAACTGGTCTTCTACTCATGTTAAAATTTAAATATGTTAAAGAAATCATAATAATAAAATCACCTCTATTTAAGCTGATTTAAAGCAAAACTATATGCTCCAAGTGCTATAGATCTGCTTGTTCCGAGCGCACTGGTTTTCACACCGATTTTTTTTACAGCTTCGTATTTCACGAGACTGCTGCTGCCTGGGATTTCCACCGTTTTCGATTCATCCTCAAAAAAGAAGGCGCGCTCGATTTCATTGTCTAAGTTGTACGCTTTCATTTGCAAACGGGGAAAGGTGTCTCCACTCATGTTTTTCCGTACCCCGTTCATTTCTTTAATCATGGCGGGGAGAATGTATTTTGAGGCATTGGAAACCCCGCCTCCAACTACCACGATTCCATCCACAATATTCAAAGACTCAGAAATAGTGAACCCCGCGATCTCGCCAAGTTTTTCAAAGCTTCTTATCGCGGCGGCACTGTCGCCTTGCCTCCTGCCTTCGGCTATCTCAAAAATATCCTTGGGCGAATAATCGGTCGTATTGCCCGTGATCTCCCGGTATACCCGTTTGACCGCGCGTATGCTGACTCCTTCTTCAGCAAGAAGGGTCGTGTCGTATTTGTTGGCGGATAACCACACGTCGCCGCCGCAACCGTTATCACCTAATAGTAAGTTTCCGTCGATCACCACTCCTCCGCCAAAACCAGTACCAATGGTTACGGCGAGAAGGTTCTTGTATCGCTTGGGATTCCCCGTTGACTCCAATTCCCTGTTTATACCAGGAAGTGCCCCGGCAATGGCTTCGCCATAGGCGAACAAGTTTCCGTCGTTATTGATATATACCGGTAGCCCGAACTTTTCTTCCAAGAAAGGGCCTAAGGCGACTCCCCCTCTAAAAGCCGGGAAGTTTGGCAAGTCGCCTATTATCCCGTTCAGGTAATCGGCAGGTCCGGGAAACGCAAAACTGATGGCTATCGGGTGAGATCCCAGTTTTTTCATCACCTGTTGAAAACCTGCTACCATGGAGTTCAAACATTTCTTGAGATCCGACGGATATGCCGGGTAGCTAATAGGCTCTACTACTTCTTTATTGTCAGCAATGGCGGAAAATACAAAGCTTGTTCCCCCCGCGTCGAGTGTTAATACTGTTTTCTTATCTTTATCGACCATTTTCTTTCAGGTTTCGTGTGAAAAGTAGATTGAGAATCAAGCAGGACAGAAGAACCGACAAGGAAGCCATTAACCCGAACCCGTCGTTTACCATTCCTTGAACCGGTAGAATAATTGCCCCTCCCGATACACCCATTATCATAAGGGCGGATATCTCGTTGGCTCGCTCGGGTAACTTGTTTAGAGCGAGAGAGAAGAGGATAGAGAAAACATTGGCACATGCAAGACCGATGACAAAGATTGCTGCCAAAATAATCCAAAAGTTGCCTCCAAGCATCAAAGGGATAAACGAGAGTATGGCAATCGCGAGCGATGCTTTTAAAAACAGGATGGGTTTTGCTTTCAAAAGCAGGAAGGCCCCCAAAAATGTCCCAAGGGTTTTGGCGGCAAAATAGACGCTGCTACCCAGCCCGGCACGGCTTAACTCTAAGCCGGCCCTCTTCATTAGCAATTCAGGAGCAGAGGTGTTTATTCCCACGTCAAGGCCTACTATTAAAAGTATACCCAGGAAACAAAGCAGGATATACCTGTTTTTTAGGAGACCAAGGACGCTCCTGAACGAGGTTTGTTGATTGGTGTATCCAGTTTCTTCGATCCTGGACAAACCAAGAAGGATAACCGACAAAAAAGAAATGGCCGCGAACAGCAGAAAAGTTAACCTCCAGTTATCGAAGTACTCGGTGGTAAATCCCACGATAAGTGGCCCCGCCAACGATGAGATGGATTTAATAAATTGCCCGGTAGTTAGAACACTGGCCGTTTTATCTTTGGTGAACATCGAGGCGACCAGTGGATTAAGCGAGACCTGCAGTATGGTGTTGCTAATACCCAATAATGCGAAAGCAACCAGCACCCACGTGAAATCGTAATAGATA
>JBBACU010000196.1:0-4721 GCA_041656815.1 Proteiniphilum sp. | reverse complement strand
CCGGAAACACGCTGTTCACCTACTTCGGGGAGATCCTGCCCGACTATAGCAGAGAGAGTGTATACGCGAGCGACGTGAAAAAAATAATCTCGTGGTACAACCTGCTCACGGAGCATGGAGTTGATTTCGAAGAAGAGGAGAAAAAAGACTCGCCATCGGCAACTGAAACCGAAGGTGAGAATGAAGATACAGGAACAAAAGAAGAAGCGGGAACGAAGAAGGAGGAAAAGGAGGCTTGAAAATAAAAGAGATTCTAACACGCGCCGCGGCCGGCATCTTATACATCTTGGTCATCCTGTTTGGTGTACTGGGGGGGCGCTTTTCATTCCTCGCGGTCTTTGGCGCCATCTTGGGCATGAGTCTCTTCGAGTTTTACCGCATGGTAGAAAAGGATACGTCCCATGCTATCAGCAAGGCGTTCAATATTGCATCAGGCATCCTTCTTTTTTTCGCGGTCTTCCTGTACTTGGAAGGACAGTCCACCTTCGCGTTGCCCGTGCTCATCCTCGTTTACCTGCTCGCGCTTATCGCTTCTGCCATTTTTCTTCGTCGGGAGGATATCCTTCACGGGATTATCTACTCGGTTTTCGGTCAGGTCTACATCACCATGCCGTTGAGCCTTTTGATGCTTCTCTCCTACTCTTACCAAAGCAGTTTGTCGGGTGTAGGCTATGACTGGGTGCCCATCTTGGCCCTGTTTGTTTTCCTATGGGTAAACGACACCGCGGCTTACTTCATCGGGTCGCTCATCGGGAAACGCAAACTCATGGAGCACATCTCCCCTCAAAAATCGGTCGAAGGATTCCTCGCGGGCATCTTTTTCACGGTTCTTGCTGCCCTGTTCTTTGCCCAGCTGTACCCCTCTTTCCATACCATCTTTTGGATTGGCTTCGCGATAGCGGTATCCCTGTTCGGGACACTGGGCGACCTGTTCGAGTCACTTATTAAACGCACTTGCAACGTGAAAGATTCGGGCACCCTTATCCCCGGGCACGGCGGCATTTTAGATCGCGTAGACAGCCTTCTCTTGGCCGTACCGGCTGTCTATCTTTACCTCTTCGTTTTTACCTCTCTTTAATAAGTCGCCGGCTGCATGCATAACGTTCATAAAACGCGAGACCACACCGTGACGGTAGGGCCTCGGAGCCGCGGTGATTCCCCTCGTTTTCGCTCGATCAGATAGAACAAAAGCCCCTCGAAAAGCGTTCTAATAGCATCGAGTACATAGGTTTCCACATTATAAAGACGAACACGATGAACAAGAAATCAATTGGGACAAACGCGGGCATTATCTGGAATCTTTTGAACAACAATCAAAAGTGGAGCATTCAACAATTACAGGATGCTTCCGGCTTATCCGAGAAGGAAATTTACACCGCGATCGGATGGCTGGCAAGAGAAAACAAAATCGAAATGGATAATTCCGTCGAGGGCAGAGAGGATTATTACCTCGTGATCGAATACTATTTTTAAACACCCATCGCCCTCGGGGCACCTATCTCGTTTTTATTCCATTACCAGCCATTCATGACGTGCTTGATGGCTTTTATCCATCGGCAGGTTACTACATCACTCCTTTTTCTTGCAGGCGTTGCTGCCATTTCCAAGCGGACGCCATGGTATCCTCGATGGTCTCTTTCGCGCTCCATCCCAGCACGTTATTTGCCTTATCGGGTTGTGCCCAGATTTTTTCAATATCGCCTTCACGGCGGCCCACGATCTTGTAATTCAATGGCTTGCCGGATACCTTCTCGAAAACCTTAATCAGTTCCAACACCGAAAGTCCGATACCTGTACCCAGGTTAAACACCTCCACGGGATCGTTTGATTTGTTTTCCAGCATACGCTCGATGGAGATAACATGCGCCTTGGCCAAGTCCACCACGTTAATAAAATCACGGATACAGGATCCGTCCGGGGTGTCGTAATCGTCTCCAAACACGCTCAACTGTTTCCGGATGCCAATACCGGTCTGGGTGATATAAGGCACCAAGTTTTGCGGTACCCCCAGTGGCAATTCGCCAATCTCGGCCGACGGATGCGCGCCTATGGGATTAAAATAACGAAGGATAATGCTCTTGATGGGAGCCCCGGAGTGTACGAAGTCCTGAATAATCTCTTCGTTGACCTGCTTGGTGTTCCCGTAGGGCGATGCCGCCGGTTTAATGGGCGCGCTTTCATCGATGGGATTCTGGTCGGGCTCCCCGTACACGGTGCAGGATGAAGAGAAAACAATCCCACTCACCTTGTAGGTCGGCATCAATTCGAGAAGATTAATCAACGACACCAAGTTGTTCCGGTAGTAAAGCAGCGGCTGCTGTACCGACTCCCCTACCGCTTTGCTCGCGGCAAAATGGATGATTCCATCAAACCGGTGTTTTTTGAATAATGCCTCCATCGCCTTCATATCAGTGCAATCGAGCTTGTCAAAAGCGGGGCGCACCCCGGTGATACGCGTGATGCCTTCCAAGACGTCGGCACTGGAATTGGACAGGTTGTCCACGATCACCACGTCATACCCTGCCTGTTGTAGTTCAACAACGGTATGTGAACCGATGTAGCCGGTTCCTCCTGTAACAAGAATTTTTTTCGCCATATACCATTCAAAATTAGACTGTTTTCCTCCATGACGTGCCACGAGTGAACGTAGATGTTTCGCTCACTGCTCGCGCTTATTCGTTATTTAACCTGAAGGATAGTTTTCGCCTCATGAAACAGCAAAAATAATCAAAAAATGCTGAAATCGTGCCTTAATAAACGATTATTACTTCTTTATTCCGATAAAAACTTATGGCACGTTAGTTTTTTTTATTATTTTTGTTATCGAGGGTGAAAAAAGAAGGCAGTGGCCAGTAAAAACAACAAAGCTATTTACAACCGATGAAGTACCGCGTGGAGATATATTATCAAAAGGCAGACCTTCCCGCTTTGGAAGAGACTTCTTTTTTTCACTATGCCTCGTCGTTCGACTGGTATAGTCATTCATCCACCTATACCCCCCTCATGCTGGTTGCTTTTGACGGCGATATGCCCGTGGCAGCCATGTTTGCCAATATCACGCGCATCAACCGGCTCTTTAGCGGCAAGTTGTTCAAGCGATGTTTTATATCGCAACAGCCCGCTTTTTTTGACGAGAACTGTTCCCGGATAGATGTTTTTGAAATGCTCATCACCCGGTTGGTGAAGGAGGTACGAAGCAAAGTGTTCCTGATCCGCTACGAAAACTTGGGAGACGCGATTTTCGGCTACAAAGGATTTCGAGAGAACAAGTTTTATTCCATCAAATGGATTAATATACGGAACTCGCTGCAACGAAAACGAAAGATATGGGACCAGTTATCGGCCACTCGAAAAAATCAAGTCAACAAAGCCCGTAGAAAAGGGGTAATACTGGAGGAATTCCGGTCGGCAGAGCGCCTGCAGGAAATTTACACGCTTATACGGGAAACCAACAAAAAAAAGATATCCCACCGTTTTCCTCCCTATGCCTATTTCGAGAATTTCTTTCACCATTACGTCCTGCAGGACAAAGGCAAAATTGTGCTCTCCCGTTACCAGGGAAAAATCATTGGCGGGGCTATCCTTGGTTTCGAGAAAAAACAAACGGTGTATTGCCTCTACTCGTGGGGTAAATCCAAACGGTATAAAACGCTTTACCCTACCATATTCACCCTTTACTCTGCCATGCAGATGGCAGAAGACGAAGGTTTTTTATATTTCGACTACATGGACGTGGGCTTCCTAAATAAAAATGCCGGACGATCGCGTTTTCTACTTCAGTTCGGGGGCAAACAGCGGGCAACCCGGCGTTGGTACCGCTACAACTGGAGTCTTTTCAATTTCTTCGCGAACAAAATCTACGATTAGAAGCGGAAACGGGGAAAGCGAGGAACCCCGCCGGGTTAATGGGCAAAAAAGCACATATATTTGCAAACAAATACAAACACGGCCGCTTCCCATGCGGCAAAAAGCACCAAAAACGATAAATAATTTTAAAAGGGGCGTTTTCTTACTCGTAATATTTGGAGATTTGGCAGACACGCCCTATCTTTGCATCGTGTTTTTCATGGTATTAGATTTAAGGTTAACAATGAAGATTGGTTGTCGTGAGACAACCTTTCCTTTTTTATATACCTACCTGTATTTCTCCCACAAACCGTCGTGAATAGTTTCCCAGCTGTTTTCAATTAACCCGGTCAGTTCATCCTGTGTCAGGTTACTCGTGCATATCGGCGGATGAATCACCAGTTCCATTTTTTTTCCCGGTTTTAGCCGAAGCGTATTTCGTTTCAGCACATCGTAAGGCCCGTTGACGGTCAGCGGCACGATGGGCAATTTCATATCGTGGGCAATGTGGTATGCTCCCCGTTTAAAACGTCCCATTTTGCCATTTTTCGTGCGGGCTCCCTCGGGAAAAATCACGATCGATACCCCATCGGTAATTCCCTTTTTGGCTTTTTCAATGGTCGCTGCCCGCGCGGTGGGATTCGAGTTATCCACGAAAACGTGCCCCGCCTTTTCAGACGCGAAGCCCACGAGCGGTATGGTGCGCAAGCTCTGTTTTTGCATCCAGATGATGGCATGTTTTAAAAAGCCATAGACCAAGAAGATATCAAACGCTCCCTGGTGATTTGCCACGAAAACATACGACTGCTTGGGATCGAGGTGTTCGTGGCCTCTTGTCTTCACCCGGCACAATGCCAGCCAACAGGTGAGCCTCG
>JBBACU010000195.1:0-4736 GCA_041656815.1 Proteiniphilum sp. | reverse complement strand
AGAGGGAGACGGTGCTCATCGCGAAGCTGCCGCCGCGGGTCGTGGGCATCTCGTCGACCATGTACTGGAACTCCGTGCGCCGGTTATCCTCGTAGAGCGCGTGTAACTCCACGGTTAGTCCCCGAAAGGGCTCCAAGGTCGCGTCCACCCGGAGGTGTCCCGTTTCATTGAACAGGGCGGGCGTGATGTTATCGGCACGCGTCACAAGCTGCCCGCGTGCCAACGATTTTTCGATAAACCGTTCTCCTCCCTCCAAGCCGAAGGCAAAGCCAAGGCCGGGAACCAGGCCACGGGAGGTGCTCTGTTGCCCGAAGAGGTCGCCCACCACCGGGTCGTACCCCGGTATGTCGGTGCGCGTCTTGCGGCTGATGTTTATGCTAACAGAACGCACCATCATCGCCGTTCGTGCCGCGTATCGCGCGAAGTCGTTTCCAGCACCGCCCCGCTCGGTGTCGCTTGTGTTGCCATTGCTGCTAAAACGGGCATTGACCTTCCGCAAGAACGGCACTTTGTTGTAGAGCGACACCAGGTTGAAGCGGCTGTTGATGGTGAGCGAGAGGTCGTTCTGCAAGTAGTTCCCCATCTTCCGTTCCGCTACCCGCGCCCCTCGTTCCCAACGGTACCGGGAGTTATAGGCCGCGCTCGCGCTGATCCAGTCCAAGGCCTTTACATGGGCAAAGGGGAGGGTGTATGCCACATCGGCGCCCTGCTCGTACCGGTACGGTGTTCCCAGCTCCCGGATGCTGCGCGACACCGAATCCCGCCACACCTCGTAATCGTCCCGGTTGATCTTCTTGTTCACTTGCAGGTAAGGTTCCTCAATCTCTGCCACGGTTCCCGAACGAAACGAAGCCTTCAGGTTGGCGGTGAGGTCCCACGCGAACGAGAAGTCCCGGTCCCAGAAAAAACTGTTGCTGAACGTGAGGTAGTGCTGCTTGGATGGACTCTCGCCCGCCGGGTACGCGTTCAAGTCGCGCAGTTGGCGCTCTTGGTAATGACGTGTCAGGTTCGAACGCAGTTGCACGTGGTTGGGCAGCGGGCGCAGGCGGATGGCCCCCGTTTTTTTGAACGGTTGCCAAAAGGCAACCTCCGGCGTGTAGAGGTAGGTAGCCTGCAGCCGTTGGTCCATCGTGGTGGTGTATTCCGTTTCGGGATCGCGGTGGGTGTAGGTGTTGTTCGCGTAGGTGAAGCTAAAATTAGCCGGGTCGTAGGGCATGGGGTTCTCGCTTTTGATATTCACTTTCACGTTGCTAAGGCTGAGGCTTTTATTCACCGATCGAGTATCTGCGCGGCGTTGAAGCGAGTCGCGGAGCCACGGGGTTTCCGCGCGGCGGATCGTTTCAGACAGCAGGATGTCTTGGTTGAACGGGTCGTACAGGGGCGAGGAAGCTTGAGAGGAATAGGCGTAATAGAGCGGCGCCGATACTTTGGCTTGCTTGGGAAGGAACCGTCCGAGTTCCAGGTTCAGCGTGAAATGGAGCGATTGGTAATCGTCGTCGCGCCGCTGCATCAGTTGCTGGCTAAGCGCGCCAAAGCCCACGGTCTCTTTGCGGCCCGAGAAGTGGATCGTGCCCACGTCAGACAGCGCCAGCTGCACTTCTCCCCGCGCGGCCCATCCCCCTTGGTCGTCGAACTCGCTTAGCCGGAGCTCGTTCACCCATACCTCGGCCGATCGATGGCTGTCGGACCGGTTCCGGAGGCCGATCATCATCACGCTCACCTCTGCCAGGGAAGGGTTCCCCACGATGGTCACGGTGTTGCCCGGTTTCTCCGGGTCGGGCTGGGTATAGGCCACCTGAAGGGAGGAGTTCCCTCCCCGGTCCGGGTCGGTATCCCGTTGTAGTTTTAGCCCGGTCAACAGCTCCAGCGGAAAGTCAACCCTGTTCTCCCGGGGCCATACCGCTTCCCGGTCGGCCGCGCTATGGGTGCTGTACTGCCCTTCGGGGGTGACGCGCAACGGGATCTCGTATTCGTAGTAGTTATCCCGATAGTCGGATCCCATTCGCAGGAAGAGGGCAAGGTCCCCGTCCTGCAGCGTGCCCGGGTCGTCGGGGAGCCGCTCGGCGTGCACGAACATTTGCAGCCGCTTATGCCGGCGCGTATCGTACGCCGTGTTGCGGTAGACCGCGCGGGTGTCGCCCGGGTCGAGGTCGTTCAGTTTAAGGGAGAGCGACTGCTCGTTCTCTTGCCTCAGTTGTGGCTGGCCGGGGTCGATGACCCGGCTGACACCCGGTGGCAGCACGTAGTTCACCGGGGTCCGGCTCCCGTTCTCCTCGATGTTCACCGCGGAGACGTCGAGGCTTCCCGTGCCGGAGAGGCCTCCCCCGGTCGACAGGTCTTTCTGGTACGTGCGCCATTCGCCGCGCACCAGTTCCAGGGTGGCAAAACGAAGGAAGACCGGTTCTTGGAAATCGGTCAGAAACATCCGCATGAACCGGATGTTGTTGAAGCCTTGTATATTGCCTACTTTTGTTTGGTATTCCCGGATGGGGATTTTGAACTGGTACCACGTGACCTTCCCGTTGCTGCCGTCACGCAGCCGCACGCTCACCTCCCGACTGTCGGCAATGTAGTTGTTGCCCACCTCCATGGCCTCGCGACGGAGCGATACCCGGTACTGGTAGTACGCTTCGCTCTCGTTCAAGGTGTTGTCGTTGTCGGCATCTTCGGTGTCGGGCGTGGCGCGCGCGGTGCTGGCGTAGGGGTCATCCTCCGCGGCGATCGAGTTTCCCTCGGTGTTGTTATAATGCTTGTACCGTTCCAAGATGCTCAGTTGTTGCCGGTCTTGTTCTGCCCCCCGGTAGTGTCGGAAGGTGTCTCCCGCCGGGTCGTTCAACGGCGAGTGGGGATCGTCTCGCATCCGGGAAAGGGTTTCCCCCGGCAGCCTCGCGCGCAGCTCCTCCAAGTAATCGGCATAGGTAGGGTATCGTTTCTCCTCTTCGGTGCTTAGCCCGTTCAGCCCCACGTCTTGCAGCCGGCGTGACTCAACGCCCATGGAGTTGTCGAACGCGTAGACGGTGGATTGCCGCTTGGGGTATTTTCCCCACACGGTGTGTCCCACGGCCGTGGTGTCGCCATCGATTGGCAAACCGTTCTCGAAAAATTTCTTGCCGTCCTTCAGCACGTCTTCCGAGACATTGCCAAGATTGAAATAGAGGTCGCCCCCCCGTGCCGCGCCCAGTGTGTCGTTCACGAACGGATCCATTAGCCAGAACTCGATGTACTCGATGTTGGCCTCCTCGAAATCGCGGATATCCATGCGGCGAGTGATGCCTCCCCATCGTTGGCGAGGGTCTAGTAGCTTCCCGTCGCTATCCACGTTCGTGTCCAGGTTATAAGGACCGCGTTCGTTGGGATAGTAGGAAAGGTTAAGTGCCGGGATGGTAGTCGGCTGCCCGTGGTACGTCTCCCGGTTGGGAAAGATCTCCCGTTCGTGGATCTCTCTCACCCGGTGATCCGACAGTTGTGCCAAATCGTTCCGGATATGTGCCGGCGTGAGGCTGGAGTGAGGCCTCGTGAAGATGCCGTCGATGAAGAACCAGGCCAGCCGGGCACGGTTCTTCCCGTAATCGGTATTGTTCGAAAGGGCCGCCTCCGGGAATAGCCCCCCCGGCCCGTTGTTGTAGGGGGTGGCCGCGAGGGACCACGCGTAGGGCGTGCGCAGGTCGATCCCCGAGATGGACGTCTCGAAGTCGTCCAAGTAGGAGTAGCCACCCCCGTCCCCGTGCTGGTAATGCCCGGGAATCATTTGGGCGAACTCCAGGCGGGTGGATAGCTCGGAAGGTTGGCTCGCCTCCACGAAGGGGAGCATGTCGAGGAGGTGGGTCAGCGCGAGGGATTCTTTGCGATAGGCCAGGTTGGCTCCCCACAGCGTGTTCCGCGCCGATTCGTCGCCGAAGGCGGTCTTTACCATGAGCGGTTTCTCGCGGTAGTGCATGAGGGTGGCCCCGAAGGAGAGGTTTTTGGAGAAGTCGTATTGCAGGTCGATACCGGTCAACGTCTTGCGCTGCATGCGCGACAGCGACCTGTCTTCGAGGGTCACGCTCACGGGAGTGCCCGCGTCGAGGATAGACCGGTTGATGATGTTCACCGTCCCGGACAGGTAATCTACCACGTAGTCTGTCCCTTCAGTGAGGAGGACGCCTCCCGCCATTACCTTCACCGACCCCGGCGGCACGTTGAACGAGTTCAGGTTGATTTCCGAGCCCGACGAACCCCGGTACTCTCCCCTCAAGCGAAACTTGTTCTTCTCCGCGAACTGGCGTGCCACGGTGAGCGTGGAGTCGTACAGCTCTTGAAACAGGTACCTCTCCGCCAAGGCATCGTCGCCGATCCGCTCCCGCAAGTGCGACCCGAACGGCTCCACTACCGGGAAGATAATGCAGCCGTTGCCGGCGTCGATGGTGTATCCTTCCAGGAAGTCGAACAGCCCGTCGGGGTAGGGGTCGCCCCGCTCGTTCAGCCGGTCGAGGTTCATCATCCGCAACAGCTGCTCACTTCCCGCACCGCTAACGCCCGTGCCATTCCCGCTTCCGTTTCCGTTGTTGCCCTCTTGTCCCGCGAGACCGGGCAGGTAGTTGAGCCAAGTTCCGGTACTGTCGCTCCGGTAGGCGATATCCATTCGAAAACGGTCCCGCTCGATTTGATACACGTACGTGCCGAGCGAGTAGATGTTTTTCATCATCAGGTCCCACGTGTGGGAGGCGGGCGATAGGGAGACAGGTTTTAATAATTTC
>JBBACU010000194.1:0-4807 GCA_041656815.1 Proteiniphilum sp. | reverse complement strand
AACAAGCGGCTGCAGCAGGTGTTCCGCGAAAACGACCACCTGCTGTACACGGCGTACTACCACGAGCCGTTTATGCCGGGCGGCGCGGTGTGCGGGCTGCTGATCGACGAGTGGACGGAGGTGGTTCCCACCGAAGAAGAGACGGCCGGGCTGGCGTTTCATTACGACCGGCCTAACTCGGAGCCCCCGCAAACCATGTTGTTGGCGGTCTCGCCCCAGCTGTACGGCAGGGGATGGAGCTGGGACGACCTGCTGGCTATCCTGAGCGAAACGCTCGACGAAGCCAAACTGCGTGCCGTGGAGCCGGAACAGGTTGAAAACGACAGGACAAGTTACAGCGGCCTCCCCGGGTTAAGCGCCACGGGATACGCCAACTTGCTGCCGGCCACCATCTCTACCGTGACCAAGTACCCGGTAAGCATCATGCTGAATTACGCGTTCAATAACTTACCCCCCATTGCAAATATCATAGCCGATCATGAATAAATATTCGATTAATAATATAGACACGGTGCTTGCCGAAAGAAGGCTCCCCACCATTACCCTGTGGAACCGCCTGGAAGGAAGGCCGAGAAAAGAGGATTTTGAACGCGCCCTGAAGGCCGAAATTCGCGATCCGCTCTGGATGCTTACCAAGCAGTGGCAGATGGGTGAGTTCGAGATGGACGATGCCGGCTCCCCGGCCGGGGCAAAGGTGCACATCGCCACCACCATGCTCAACAAGTACAAGCCGGGGAACCACGCTGCCCGTGCCTATGACAGCAAACAAGCCCCCCTGGAGGCGATGGTGGAACAACAGGCCGTTCCCTTTACCATCGAAAACGAAAAAATATTTTCACTGGATATCCGGGTAATGATGGGACGGCGGTGGATAAAAATGTTAAAAAAAAGCGGCATCAACGCGGAGACCCATTTTCTGGCAAACGGGTATGGCGTGAGCGCGCCAGGCAGCCCCGACGACAAGCAGGAAGCGTACATTCTTGCCCACCCGGAGACGTGGCAGGATTTTGCCGCGGCCGCGGGCCGTAGAGTGGACGGCTACAAGGTGTATAAAGCCATTGCCGGTGGAGAGGACGTGGGGGGAGGCACCGGCGACGCCGCGCGGGTCAACACCCTTGCCGCCGATTTTAAACGATGGGTGGAGCAATTCTTCATGCAGCCCGGCAACAGTGAAAGTGCCTGGCAGCCCTCCCGCCTGGAGTATCAATTCGCCTGTTCGGCACCCGAAACACTGTCCGGGGAAATCCGGGAGAAGGTTTATCAGGCGGAGGAGTACTATTCAGGAAGGCTGGATTGGTTTAACTTCTCGCTCACGGAAGACGACGTGGATATGTCGGTGGCCGGCGACGGGGAAACGGAGACTGGCGTAAATCCCCACGTGCAGGAGAGCGTGACCCACTCATTTATCCCTTCCAATATCGATTTTGGAGGCATGCCCAACACCCGGTGGTGGACATTCGAGAACAGCAAGACGTATATCGGAGACATTAAGCCCGGTACCCACGAAATAGGCAAGCTGCTGTTTGCCGAATTTATCCTGCTGTATGCCAACGATTGGTTTATCGTGCCGCAAGATATAAAGGGCGGTACCCTGTCCAACGTGCGGGGACTGGTGGTTACCAACGTGTTTGGCGAACGTACGTGGATCAATCCCACCGGCAAGGGACCCGACGACGATTGGACGCGCTGGAGCATGTACACCATCAGCAAGAAAGGCAAGGGCGTGGAAGAGGCCGATAACAGTTTATTGTTGCTCCCTACCGTGCCCAAGATACAGGAGGGGAAACCCATCGAACAGTTCGTGATGCTGCGCGACGAGATTGCCAATATGGTGTGGGCTATCGAAACCGATATCAGCACCCCGTCGGGACGTAAAAACAAAGCGGCAGAAGCCGCCCGTGAACTCGCGGCCTTCTATAACCGGCTGAACAACGCCGAGGAAGAGGATGCAACCGGTGAGCCGGCCGCGGCCATCCGTTACAAGATCATGAGCTCGGTGCCCGAAAATTGGATCCCATTCATACCGGTGCATATCGATAACAATAAACGCGAAATTCAATTGCAACGGGCAGCCATGCCTCGCGTCACCCCGGGCCAAGGGGTGGAAACTACCGAGCGTGTCCGCCCGCGCACCCTGCTGTTGCGCGAAGGGCTTGACGGAGCCGTGCCTGCCGCCTACCACATTCACGAAGAAGAGGTGCCGCGGGGAGGCATTAAGGTAAATCGCTCCTATCAACGTACCCGGTGGTATAATGGCAAAACCTACCTTTGGCTGGGCATCCACAAGGAGACCGGCCGCGGCGAAGGTTCCAGCGGCTTGCGATTTGATTATTTAGAGGAGACAACCAAGTAACATACTTCACTGAATTATCCGGCAGTTCCTATTCAGTTATTTCGAGCGACATTTTACAGCGGCAGCGCTTCAAGCGCTGCCGCCATGGCGGAATTGGGTATTGTTAAATATCATGAAAAATAAAAAAGTGTTGCCCGGGTGACACTTTTTAAGGCTCCTTATGGCTACCTTTACCATTTTTCTCAAAAACTATTTATTTGTCGAACTGTTATAGTAAGCAGTGTAAAAAGAACTGGCTATATTTTGTGCGATCTCATCAGGCTATTTCCGCGCTCGGCAGAAACAAAGGTTACTTTGTTTCTGCTCTTGCTTAACAAAATAGCACTAAATAAACAGATAAATGATTCAAAATGATTTACCTGCGATTTTTCGTGATTTCAATCCGTTAGAAGATAAAATGCTGCGCGTGATCGACAGCGAGGGCAACGTGGTGAACAAAAAGGCGATGCCCAAGCTGGACGGCAAGGTTATCAAGGACGCGTATAAACAGATGCTGTACGAACGGGTGGCCGACGAGATGGCCATCTCGTACCAGCGACAAGGGAGGATGTACACCTACACGCCCAACTTGGGGCAGGAGGCAATTCATATCGCCGCCGGCATGAATATTGGCAAGGAGGACTGGCTGGTGCCCGCGTTTCGCGAGATGGGAACGCTGCTGGCCAGGGGAGTGACCATGAAAGAGATGTTTCTCTTTTACATGGGGAACGAGCACGGGGGCGGGTTCAAGAATGCGCACCGCGTGTTGCCCATCGCCATATCCATCGGAACCCAACTTCAACACGCGTCGGGCATCGGGTACTCGGTGAAGTACCATGAAAAAGAGGAGGTGGTATTCACCTTTGTCGGTGACGGAGGCACGTCGGAGGGGGATTTTAGTGAGGCTCTCAACTTCGCGGGAGTGTGGCAAGCACCGGTGGTCTTTACCATCCAGAACAACCAGTACGCGATTTCCGTGCCCGTGCACGCGCAAACAAACTCCATCAACCTCGCCGTGAAGTCGGTCGCCTTTGGCATGCCCGGCATCAAGGTAGACGGGAACGACTTCTTCGCGATGTACCAAGCCTACCAAACCGCGGCCGAATACTCCCGGTCAGGAAACGGTCCCGTCCTTATCGAGGCGTTTACCTACCGTATGGGGGCGCATACTACCTCGGACGATCCCACCAAGTACAGGAAAAAGGAGGAAGAGACGGAGTGGGGGCTCTCCGACCCGTTGCTGCGGTTGAAACAATACATGGAAAAGAACGGGATATGGGATATCGACGAAGAAAAACTCAGGGAGGAGTACAAAGAGGAGGTCGGGCGGCAATTCATTGATGCCGAAGAGAACAAAACCTACCCGTTGGAAGACGTCTTCAACTACATGTACACCGAGATGCCGGATGAGTTGAAACGACAAAAAGCGGAGTATGAACAATATTTAAATTGGAAGGAGAGCAGGAAATGAGCGTGATGACAATGGTGAAAGCGATTAACAACGCGCTGGATATAAAGTTGAGCGAGGATGAGCGGATCGTGGTCTACGGGGAGGACGTGGGCGTTGAAGGCGGCGTGTTCCGGGTGACCGAGGGACTGCAGAAAAAACATGGGGTGAAGCGGGTGTTCGACTCCCCCCTCGCCGAATCGGGGATCGTGGGAACCGCGGTGGGAATGGCGGTGAGCGGGCTGCGGCCGGTCGTGGAGCTGCAATTTGAAGGATTTAGCTTCCCCGCGTTCAACCAGATTATTAATAACGTCTCTCGTTTGCATCACCGTTCCCGCGGAAAATTCACTGTCCCCATGGTGATCCGGTTCCCGTACGGGGGCGGCATCAACGCGCTGGAGCACCATTCCGATAGTCCCGAAGCATTGTACGGGCATATCCCGGGGCTGAAAGTGGTGGTGCCCTCCACGCCGCACGACGCGAAAGGGATGCTGATCGCCGCGATCGAAAGCGATGACCCGGTCATCTACATGGAGCCAAAACGGATTTATCGTGCCATTAAGCAGGAAGTCGCCGAAGAAAAGTTTACCCTCCCCCTCGGTAAAGCCAAGGTGGTACGGGAAGGAACGGATATCACGGTGGTGGCATTCGGGGCGTTGGTGCGCGAATGCCAAAAAGCCATCGCTATGGCCGACGAGGCCGGGATCTCGGTGGAGCTGATCGACCTGCGCTCGATCTACCCTATTGACCGGGAAACGATTCGGGAATCGGTGCAGAAAACAGGGAGGATGCTGGCCGTGGCAGAAGCCAACGAGTCGTTTAGCGTGGGATCGGAACTGATCGCCATCACCAACGAAGAGGCGTTCCTTTACTTGGAGGCACCTCCCCGGAGGCTCATGGGCTTTGATACCATCGTGCCGCTGGCACAAGGCGAGAAGTATTTCATGATCTCGCCGGAACGTATTTTTTACGAGATCGAGAAGAGTGTTAACTTTTAAAGGGTAGTCGGATGATATTTACATTTAATT
>JBBACU010000193.1:0-4816 GCA_041656815.1 Proteiniphilum sp. | reverse complement strand
AGCTATTAATTATGCCGATTTGGATGAGACACTGCAAGAGGTGATGAATGACCGTTACCGGGTGGAAGAACGGGCGTTATTGAAGATGTCCACGGATGAGGTATTTCCCCCGGAATATTTTAACGAGTACGCGCTCAACGAGGTAGCTCTCCTGAAACAGGATACCGCTTCCATGCTCTCGATCCACGCCTATGTCAACAATGATTACCTGACTTCCTACCAAGCCGACGGGTTGGTGATTTCGACACCCACGGGATCCACGGCTTACTCCTTGAGCATCGGGGGAGCCATCTTGTCGCCCACCATTCCCAGTATCATCCTCTCGGCCATTGCACCCCATAACCTTACTTCCCGGTCGCTGGTGGTGGACGACAGCAGTATTATCTCCTTAAAAGTAGAGAGCCGGAGCCATATGTTCCTGGTATCGGTCGATGGACAATCGCGTGTCCTCGATGAATCGGTAAGCATTCAAGTGAGGCGAGGCGACTACACCCTTCGGGTGGTAAAGAGGGTGGGACATACTTTTTACGAAACCCTTCGCGACAAGCTAATGTGGGGAGCCGACGTGCGAAAACAAAACGGGTAATGGTTCGTGCTGCTTTGATTGTTCTGCCTTGGAACGATAAAGAACACGAAACACTACCCGGAAACCTGTAGGCGTCACCTTTTTTACTCCGCCTCGTCTTCTTGCTTGTACGGAAGGTATTTGTCTAGCCCGAGAATCAGCAGGTAGAAGATTGCCATGAATGCGAAGATTCCCACAATCCCCACTCCCGCGACAAATAAAGTATGTTGTAAGGTTGTTGTCATTTCTTTTCTTGTTGTTTAAATACCCATTTGTTGTTTAAATACCCATTTGTTGTTAAATACCCATTTTCTTGTTACGCGCGCAGCGCATTTTACGCGAGCAGGGGCACCAGCGTGAGGATAATACCGCCTGCCACTACCGATCCGATTTGGCCTCCCACGTTGGTGCTAATAGCGGGCATCAGGAGGTAGTTGTGCGGATCCTCTTTTTGTCCCATCTGGTGAATAACGCGTGCCGACATGGGGAACGCGGAGATGCCACAAGCTCCCACCATCGGGTTGATCTTGTTTCCTTCCGAACGGAAGAGGTTCAAGAACTTGGCGAAGATGACCCCGCCAAAGGTGTCGAACACGAACGCGAAGAGCCCCAGCGCGATGATAACCAGCGTGTCTACCCGGACAAACCGCTCGGCCGTCATGGTACTCGCGATGGTGATCCCCAACAGGATGGTTACCAAACTCGATAGCTCGTTCTGCGCGGACAGCGACAGCTTGTTTAGCACCCCGCACTCGCGGATCAGGTTGCCGAACATCAGGAAACCGATCAATGCCAGTGACGACGGGGCGATGATGCCCGCGGCGATGGTGATCACGATCGGGAAAGCGATCAGCGCCTTTTTGGATATTCGTTTATTGGAGTCGCTCGTCATCCGGATCAACCGCTCTTTCCGGGAAGTGAGCAATCGGATCACGGGGGGCTGGATAATCGGTACCAAGGCCATGTAGGAATAGGCGGCTACCGAGATGGGTCCCAGCAGGTGAGGCGCGAACCGCGACGCCACCACGATGGAGGTGGGGCCGTCTGCCGCGCCTATGATACCGATGGAAGCTGCTTCGCGGATGTCGTACCCGAGCAGCGCGGCAAGCACCATCGTGATAAAGATCCCGAACTGTGCCGCGGCACCGAACAGTAACAACGAGGGATTTCGGAATAATGGCGAGAAATCGATCATCGCGCCGATCGCGATAAAAATCAGCAGGGGAAAGATCTCGGTCGCGATGCCCGCGTCAAAAAAAATGTTGAGTACCCCTTCCACGGCTTGTCCCGTTGCCGGGTCTATCTGCGTGATGGCCGATGAAAGGGGAATGTTCACCAAGATAGCTCCAAACCCCATCGGGAGTAGGAGCGTGGGCTCGTAGTTTTTGGCTATGGCCAAGTAGACGAGGATCAATCCCACGCTAATCATTACCAAGTGCTGCCATGTCATCCCGGCTATCGCGGGCATCAACTCTTCTAATCCCATATATGCATGCTGTTAATTGTATAATTAAACTTTCACAAGCGTTTATAGCTAAAACATAAGACCTATATCAATACAAGAAGCCGAGCATCAAGCCGGCAGAAATGGCCGAGGCGATCACCCCCGCCACGTTGGGTCCCATGGCGTGCATCAGCAGGTGGTTGGTGGAGTCGTACTCCAAGCCCACGATTTGCGACATGCGCGCAGATCCCGGGACGGCCGATACCCCCGCGTTACCGATAAGCGGGTTGATCTTGTTGCCCTCCTTCAAGAAGAGGTTGAATACCTTCACGAAAAGCACACCGGCACACGTCGCGATGATAAATGCCAGCGCGCCCAGCCCGAATATCTTGATGGAAGCGGTAGTCAAGAAGGTGGTTGCTTGCGTGGAAACCCCTACCATGAGTCCGAGAAGAATGGTGACGATATCGATCATCGGACCGCGGGCCGTTTCTGCTAACCTGCGGGTTACCCCTGACTCTTTCAGGAGGTTACCGAAGAAAAGCATCCCCAGCAATGGCAATCCCGACGGAACGAGAAAAGTGGTCAGCAGCAACCCCGCGATGGGGAAGATGATCTTCTCGCTCTGCGATACCACGCGCGCGGGCCTCATCCGGATAACACGCTCCTTTTTGGTTGTGAGTAGCCGCATGCAGGGTGGTTGCAGGATGGGTATCAATGCCATGTAAGAGTAAGCCGATACTGCCACGGCACCCAGCAAGTGCGGGGCTAACTTGGATGTCAAGAAAATAGCGGTGGGCCCGTCGGCCCCCCCGATAATCCCGATTGAACCTGCCTCGGTGGGTTCAAACCCGAGTTGCAGGGCAATGATATAAGCTCCAAAAATACCAAATTGGCACGCGGCTCCCACCAAGATCAACTTCGGGTTCGATATGAGCGCCGAGAAGTCGGTCATCGCGCCAATGCCCAAGAAGATGAGCGGGGGGTACCACCCCTTTTCGACCCCTTGGTAGAGGATATTCAACACGGATCCCTCCTCGTATATACCCACCTCCATGTTGGCCGTTATATCGAAAGGGACATTCCCGATCAATATCCCGAATCCGATGGGGATCAGCAGCAAGGGTTCAAATTCGTAACGGATTGCCAAGAAGATAAACAGGATACCGAACAAGATCATGACGAGGTGTCCCGTCTCCACGTTGGCAAATCCCGTGAAATTCCAAAAAGTTCTTAGATTATCGAGTAAAAAATAGAGAAAGCCTTCCATATGTTTATCCTATTAAAAGAAGTTCCGTACCCTCCAGCACCGAATCGCCTTTTCGTACTTTAATGTCTTGAATGGTACCATCTCTATCGGCAATGATGTTGTTTTCCATCTTCATCGCCTCCAGGATAAGCAGTTTTTGCCCTTTCTTCACCGTGTCTCCCACGTTGCACGTGATATCAAGGATGATGCCGGGCAGTGGCGACTTCAATGATCCGACGCTCACGCTCGCGGCTGGCTTGCTAACCGGCGTGCTTACTTGTGGTACCGGGGTCGCGGCTTGAGCCGGTTTCTTGAACGCGGTGGTTACCTGTTTCTTGGTCTTCTTCCCGATCTCCACGGTGTAGGGGATGCCATTTACTTCCACTTCAGCCACCTCATCGTTGGTGTCATTGATGACCACGTTATAGAGGCTGCCATTGATTTTGTATTTATATTCCTTCATTTCGAGAGTTGTTTAATCGTTAATTTCGATGTGTAGTCGGTGGTTTTGTCTTCCACTGAAGCGGGCTACTTGCGGGGGAGCTCCCTCAACCCGTAGATTTTAGAACTCCAGGGAGAGTAACTCCTGTCTACCCTGTTGAATGTGAGGACAGTGTGTTCGATGTCGTGAACATTGCTTTGCTCCTCGTGCAGTGCCATAAAGATGGCGGTAAGTACTTCGCCCGTGATCTCGTCCTTGCTCGTTGCCTCTTCGGGCTTTCCGGCCAACGCGGCTTCCCGCTTTTTCCGGCTTACCCTCGAAGAAGCTTTGCCCACGAGCCTGAACACCACGTACAGGAGGATAAGGGCGCTAAATACTACCAACATGGATGTCATTGTCATAGATGCTCCAAATTTATCATGTTCTCGGAATCTTTCTACTTTCTCGTTTTTATCAAGCGTGTAATTATTGGTGCTTGGTGTTACTTTTTTCAACACGGTGAGCAGGTGGGAGCCATCGTTGTCGTACTTTTGGCCATCCACTTCGTATCCCCACGATACGTCGGCCAGTTGCCCTTTGGGAATAATCACTTCGTCGATTAGCTTCTCGCCGCTTTCATCGTACAAAGCGATGTAGTTTTCCTCGTTCGGGTCCAGTTCGAAACTCAGGTG
The DNA here is from genome assembly GCA_041656815.1 of Proteiniphilum sp. GTDB lineage: Bacteria > Bacteroidota > Bacteroidia > Bacteroidales > Dysgonomonadaceae > Proteiniphilum. The sequence goes on along the minus strand of JBBACU010000193.1, from coordinate 445 downwards.
AAAGGTGCCTTGGTACACTTTATCGTTCGCCCAAAACAGCACGTGCTGGTGCGGTGACACCCGGGTAAGGACGTCGCCTCGTGGAATGGGATATTTTCGGGGGTTCGACCTGTCGTTGGTCAAGAAATAACCCCCTATATCCTGCGTGCGGGCCGTGTTATTAAATATCTCGATCCACCCGCTTCTTTGTCCGTAATCGTCCACGAAGTTCTCCTCGTTGATCACCAGCACCTCGTTGATCACGAAGCGGGGATTTTCAACCCGGTTGGCACACGCGGTGAACGATAACAGCACCAGAAGCAGAAAAGAAGACACAGTTAATTTATTCATAATTATCCTCTTATAGTGGAAGGTTGTCGTGCTTCTTGGGTGGGTTTTGCAGCTTCTTGGTTTGCAGTTGCTGGAGCGCGCGAATCACGCGGAAGCGGGTGTTTCTCGGTTCAAT